>NZ_JBSFNQ010000053.1:0-54853 GCF_053981115.1 Streptomyces sp. NPDC003691
GAGCCAACCCGCCGCCGCGACCGGCGCATCCGGGCCGTAGCGCCGGAGGCCGGTCCCGGTGCCGGGCGACGGCACCCCGCGGCCCTCTCCGCCCCGCACCGTGCCCGCACCGCACCGTGCCCGGATCGGGCCGGACCGTACGGCTGCCGTCGCCCGGGCGCCGCGGACGACCCCGCGCGGCAGCCCGGGCCGTCCCGCCCTGCGGGGACACACCCTGCGGGACTCGGCCCTGCGGCCCCGGGCGTTCCGGCCGACGGGCGTTCCGGTACGCGGTGCGCACGTCGAGGATCTGCCCGGTGCCGCGTACGAGGCGGAACATCTCGGAGATGTGGACGGCGTCGCCCGGCCGTGCGTAGGTGAGCAGTTCGCGGAACTTCGGGCGCTGGAGCGGGTGGAGGCGGCTGGAGGTGCCGGGGTCCTCCTCGAAGACGACCGGGTCCTCGATCCCGGCCTCGTCCAGGACGAGGTTCTGCCGGGCGGTGGACTGCTGGTCGGTCGAGACCCGCTTGTAGACCGGGTTCGCCACCGAGGGGCCCTGACCTGTTGCAGCGAAGGCTGAGTGTTCTCATCGAACATTGAGTGGTGCCGCCATCAGGAGGGCATGGTCAATGCCAGCGAGGCGACGGCGGTGGCGAAGTAGAAGCCGGGAAACGCGAGGTTGTAGAGCACACGGGCGCGCAGATGGAAGGCGAGCGCGCCCAGGTAGAGCAGGGCGAGACCGCAGGCTGCGGCGGCGCCGAGGAGGCGCGGTGCGGCGTCGAAGAGGCTGAGGAGGAGACCCGCCGCACCAGCCAGCTTGAGGGCGGCCAGCCAGGGCAGCCAGGATCGGGGAACACCCACCTCCGCTGAGTTGGCCAGCACGAAGCGTGCCCCGGTGAGGTCGGCGGCCGCCATACCGATGTTGATGGCGGCGGTGAGCAGGATGACGACGAGGAGCGCGAGCGGGGTACCGGTCATGTCTTCAGGGTCCGCGGGCAATTCAGCACCGTCCAATACCTGTTTCTATAACCTGCTGGTATGGACCTGGACACGCGCCTGCTTCGGTACTTCGCCGCAGTGGCGGAGGAGGGCAGCTTGACCGGGGCCGCGGAGAGGCTGTTCGTCTCGCAGCCTGCGCTGACCAAGCAGATCCGGCGCCTGGAGGACGGTCTCGGGGTACGGCTCTTCGCGCGTTCGCGGTCAGGGATGGCGCTGACCAAGGCTGGTCGTGAGCTCGCTTCGCGGGTGCCCGCACTGCTGGACGGCTGGGACGAGGCGGTGCAGGCAACCGGCCGAGCGGCGCGGGTGCTGCGTCTGGGCTTCCTGGACGCGGGCGCAGTGGGTGCGGTCCCTGAGGTCATCGCCGAGTTCCGCCGGGCGCGGCCGGAGTGGCGGGTGGAACTGCGGCAGTTCGACTGGTCGGACCCGAGTGCCGGCCTGGCTCGGGGGGAGGTGGATGCGGCAGTGGTGCGTTTGCCGTTTCCGGGACAGGAGAGGTTGACAGTGCGGGAGTTGTTCGTTGAGGAGCGTGGGGTGCTGCTACCAGCCCGGCATCCACTGGCGAACAGCGAGACGGTGGAGTTCCGGGAGCTGTCGGATGAGCCGTTCGTCGCGGCCGGAGCAGAGACCGGAGCCTGGAGGGAGCACTGGCTGGCCGTGGAGGAGCGGGACGGGCACCCCGTCCGGGTCGGCGCGGTCACCAGCCGTCCCGACGAGTGGCTCGGGGCGGTGGCCGGCGGCTGCGTGGCCCTGGCCCCGGCGTCGGTGCCTCGTTTCCACTCCCACCCGGACGTGGTGTTCCGTCCAGTCTCCCGGGTCTCGCCCAGCCGGGTGGGGTTGGCCCGGCCTCGGGGGCGGATGCACGAGGCGGCACTGGATGAGTTGCTGGAGGCCATCGCGCGGCGGCTGAGCTGGAGTTGACGACGGGGCCGACAGAGTGCCGCTGCGCTCAGCAGTGCTCAGGCTCCACGGCCAGCCACAGTTCGGCGTCGACCCTCGGTCTTCTGCGGCGACAGGCGGGTGCGCAGGATCTCAGGGCCGGTGCGGGTGCGGTACGGGTTCGACGGGAACCACTCGGTGAACACGTCCCGCCACAGCTCCTGGATGGCGTGCGGAGCCGGCCCGGAGGTGGTGAAGACCGTTCAGCCGCTCCAGCATGCGGCCTCCTTTCCCTTCTCACGACCACCTTGCCGGCGATGGTCGTGAAGCACGTCTATCGGGCGCTGCGGTCGGTGCCGTCTCCGTCCGGACCGGGAGTGTCCTGTCCCAGCCCCCGGCGGATCGCAATCTCCACGGGTGAGTACACGCCGTCGGCCCGCTCCGGTTCGTACGGTGCTGCCGGCATCAGCGGCGGCTGCGCCATAAAGCGTGGCCGCACCCCATGGTGCGGTTGTGCCGCGTGCACCAGGAACGGATGGCACAGGAAGACGTCGCCCGGGGACCCGGTCGCAAGGGCGAGTGGCCGGTGGTCGGACGCCGCCACCAGATCCGGGGAGAGGGTCGGCCCGCTCGCCCCGTCCTCCCCGTACTTCTCCAACACCTTCGGCACGTCGAGGTGTGAGCCGACCCGGATCCGGGTCGGGGCGTCCTCCTCGCCGACCTCGCTGAACAGGAACAGCATCAGCAGCGCCCGGCCCCGGGAGCGCAGATTCGTGAAGTACCAGCTCTCGCCCTCCGGCAGATAGCTCCCCTCGATGTGCCAGCCCGCGTCGTCCGGCTCCTCCTCGTGGGGAAAGCGCAGCAGGAACGTGCCCAGCGAGTAGCGCGGCTCCCAGCGTCCCGCGCCGACGAGCAGGTCGTACGCGTGCTGCAGGGACGGGGAGTTAGGAGCGGCGGCACACGGTCCCTGAGCCATGCCGCCCACCCAGTGCACGGGCTGCGTCCACGTCGACGGGTCGTCCGGGTCGCAGCCCGTCTCCCGCCACAGCAGCCGCGCACAGTCTGCGGCCACGCGCGGCGCGACGACGCCGGGGGCATCGTGACCCGCCAGAACCGTTGGTCGTCCAGGTCGCGGAAGCGGGGGCTGAAGTTGTAGCTGAGGATCTTGAACAGGGCGAACACCATGTCGGAGTACGAGGGCGTTGTCGGTCGCCGCCATCTCCGGCTTCGCGCCGCCGGCCAGGTTCAGCAGGGCGTCCAGGATGTGCAGGGAGTCACGCGGGGTGCCGGGCACGACCATCTGCCCGATGCCCGCGACCTGGTCATTCACGGCATCCGGTACCGTCAGGTCCACTGCGCCCCCAGCAGCGCCCCGACCTCCTCGGCGGCCGACCGCAGATCCGTCAGGAAGGCTTTCAGCAGGGGGTTCTCATTGGTCCGCCGGGTCGCCACGCCGATCCGGCGGTGCAGCTGCGGATGGTCGAGACGGCATACGTGCACCCCGGCCGTGTCGCCGAGGCCCAGGGCGGGCACCAGGGCGATGCCCATGCCCGCCCGGGCGAGGTTGATGGTCACCTGGTAGTGGTCGCTGCGGCAGCGCACCCGGGGCAGGAAGCCCTCGACGGCGCAGGCCCGCTCCAGGACGGGTTCCCCGCTGCGGCCGCCGCGGGTACCGATCCAGCTCTCCCCCTCCAGGGCCCGCAGCCGGACGACGGACCGCCGTCCGAGGCGGTGCCGCAGCGGCACCACGATCAGCTGGGGTTCGTCGAAGAACATCTCCACGTCGACCGGCGCCGTCCGGCACCAGGGGTCGAGGGGGTGTTCGAAGACGACGACGGCGTCCAGCCGCCCGGCCTCCAGATCGGGCACCAGCTCGTGCGGCTGTCCGAGGATCAGCTCCAGCTCCACATGGGGGCGTCCGGCGGCGAACGAGGAGAGGGCCCGGGGCAGCAGCTCCAGGCCCGCGGAGGCGAAGAACCCGACCCGCAGCACCCCGGCCTCGCCGATCGAATGGCCGCGCAGATCGTCCTGGGCGACGGCCATCAGATCCGCGACGGCCTGGGCGTGTTCGGCCAGTCTCCGGCCCGCCGCGGTCAGCCGCAGGCTCTGCGGGGCGCGCTCCACGAGCGCCACCCCGACTTCCTGCTCCAGTTTGGCGAGCTGGTGGGAGACCGCCGAGGGACTGAGGTGCAGTGCCTCGGCGGCCGCCACGATGGTGCCCTTGCGGGCGATCTCCAGAAGGACCAGCAGACGGCCACTGTTCAGCATCGCGCCAGGTTAGGCGGTGGCCGGACCACGGGCGGCGACCAGGTCCGCCCGGTGTGTTCCCCCGGCCCCGGCCGCCGGTTCGGCGACGTCCAGCCGCAGCAGGTCGTCCTCGGTCTCGCGGCGTACGACGAGACGGGCCTCGCCGTCGCGGACGAAGACCACGGCGGGGCGGGGCAGTTTGTTGTAGTTGGAGGCCATGGCGTAGCCGTACGCCCCGGTGACCGGGGTCGCGAGCAGATCGCCGACCCGGAGGTCGGCGGGGAGGGCGGCGTCGTCGATGATCACGTCGCCGCTCTCGCAGTGCTTGCCCACCAGCCGGGCGCGCAGCGGGCGCGGCGCGTGCGGGGCGCGGGGCAGGAAGGCTTCGTAGCGGCTGGAGTAGAGGGCGGGGCGGAGGTTGTCGCTCATTCCGCCGTCGACGCTGACATAGGTCCGGACGCCCTCGATGCGCTTGACGGTGCCCACCCGGTAGAGGGTGAGTCCGGCCCGGGCGGTGATGGACCGGCCGGGTTCGACGGTCAGTTCGCCGTGCCAGCCCGCTTCCCGGGCGGCGGTCCGTACCCGTACGGCCCACTCGGCGAACTCGGGCACCCGCTGTCCGGACTCATAGGCGACGCCGAGGCCGCCGCCGACGGTGAGTCCGCGGACTCCGGCGGCGGCGGCGAACCGTGCGGTGGCGGCGGCGCCGTCGGCGAGTTCCGCGGCGTCCAGCACCTGGGAGCCGACATGGGCGTGCACGCCCTCCAGGACCATGGCCGGGGAGTTCCGGGCCCGGCGCACGGCGGCGTCCGCGATGCCCCCGGCGAGTCCGAAGCCGAACTTGGAGTCGGTGCCGCCGGTACGGATCGACCGGTGGCCGCCGGCCGCGACACCGGGCGCCACGCGCAGCACCACCCGCAGCGGGGCGAGCCCGGCCGTGGCGTGGAGTCGTTCGATGCGGTCCATCTCGTCGAAGCTGTCGACCACCGTGTGCCGGACTCCGGCGGCGGCCGCGGCAAGGAGTTCGCCCTCGTCCTTGTTGTTTCCGTGGAGCACGATCCGGTCCCCCGGTACGCCCGCGTTCAGGGCCACCCGCAGTTCACCGCCGGACGCGACGTCCAGCAGGAGGCCCTCCTCGTGGGCGAGGCGGGCCATGGCCGTACAGAGGAATGCCTTGGAGGCGTAGGCGACGCTGCCGGGGCCGAAGGCGGCGACCGCCTCCCGGCACCGCTGCCGCAGATGTTCCTCGTCGTACACGAACAGCGGTGTCCCGAACCTGCGCCCCAGTTCGACGAGCGGCACACCGCCGACGGCCAGCCCCGAGGGGCCGTCCGCCGCGGTGCGGGGCAGCAGATCGGACGAGACGGCTGATGACATGGTTCCTCCCCGTGGCCGGACTCCTACACGGTCATCCTCGGCGCTCGCCGGGGGAGGTAAAAGCGCATTCTTCCGAGGGTGAGCATCGATAAACCCGGTGCTTCCGCCGGGCCCCGGCGGGAGGTCGGCGCGGGCCCGCCGGACAGACCGGCCGGGGTGCGGCCGTACGGTACGGGGCTCCGCCGGGCGCTCCTCGTACGACACACCCCGATGTCATCGCGCCGGGCGCGGCCACCACACGGGCGGAGCCGTCACGGAAACACCGGGCGTCAACCCGGCCGCGGTCGATTCACTCTCCGGAGGGATGCGTACGGGAGGCCCGGCGAAGGCTTTCGGCCAGTAAGGAGGCGGTGGCTGCGATCAGGGTGACCGCTGGGGCGGAAGCGGCGCTCCGGAGACCGGCCGGACCCGGAGGCGGGCGCCCCTTCCGGCACACCGGCGGGGAAACCTCTGGCACAAGGTTGACCGAACCCGACCCTTCGTCACTTTACGTATCGATGGGGCGTGCGTTTCGCTACTCACCGTTGCGGATCGTCGTGGCGTACCCCTGGTACGGCCTTCGGCGGTGCCTCGCGACAGCGTCGACTCGAAGGGGAAGAACCATGACCACACCTTCCGCTCCGCTCCGCGTCGCCCTCGTCAACGGCAGTTTCGAAAGCCCCGTCGTCTCCGATATGGCCTTTCTGCCGGACGCCTCCCAGACCCAGGCACCGGGCCGGGTCCCGGGCTGGCTCACCACCGCCTCCGACCACATGATCGAACTGTGGCACTCGGGCTTCCAGGGCGTCCCGTCGGCCGACGGCGCGCAGTTCGCCGAACTCAACGCCAACGAGGTCTCCACGCTCTACCAGGACCTGCCCACCACCCCCGGGACCAAGCTGTACTGGCGGCTCTACCACCGGGGGCGGCAGGGCCGGGACACCATGGCGCTCGACATCGGCGCGCCCGGCGCCGCGGCCGAGCAGCAGCGCTTCACCGACGGCAATACGGCCTGGGGCCGCTACACCGGCGTCTACACCGTCCCGGCGGGACAGAACCTGACGCGTTTCGCGTTCCGCTCCATCTCGGCGGCGGGCGGCAACCGGGGTATCGGCAACTTCCTGGACGGCATCTTCTTCGGCACCGCGCCCACGATCGTCCTGGAGAAGACCGCCGTGCCCATGGGGCCGCTGGAGGTGGGCGACACCCTCACCTACCGCATCACCGCGCGGAACGAGGGCGGCGGAGAGGCCGAGAACCTCGTACTGACCGACGCGGTACCGGAGGGCACCACTTTTGTGCCGGGTTCCCTGCGGATCGTCTCGGGCCCCAACACCGGGGTGAAGACCGACGCCGGGGGCGACGACCAGGGGCAGTACGACGCCGCGGGCGACAGAGTCGTGTTCCGGCTGGGCAACGGCGCCACGGCCGGTCAGGGCGGCAGCCTGCCGAACACGCTCTCCCTCCCGGCGGGCACGACCGTCGAGTACCGGGTCGTCATCGACCGGGCGTCCGGCGGGAAGCAGATCGCCAATACCGCCACCGCCACCTACGAGAACCGGCTCGGGGAGGAGCCGGAACCGCTGACGGCCACCTCCAACGAACAGGTCACCCAGGTCAAGCCGGCCGCCGACCTCGCCGTCACCAAGGCGGCCGACGCGACCACCGTGACCGTCGGGCAGACCGTGACCTACCGGGTCTCGGTGCACAACCGGGGCCCGAACCGGGCGACCGGCGTCACCGTCACCGACCCTCTGCCCGAAGGGCTCGCCTTCCTGTCGGCCAAGGCATCGCCCGGCAACTACGATCCGGCCACCGGGCAGTGGACCGTGGGCGCCCTCGCCGAGGGAGCCACGGCGACGCTCGTGCTCCGCGCCAAGGCCACCCGGCCCGGCTCCGTCGACAACACGGCCACCGCGACGGCCGCCGAGAAGGACCCGGACCCGTCGAACAACACCGACACGGTCACCGTCTGCGTGACACCGGCGCCCTCCTGCTGCGACCCCTGCGCCACGGAGAAGTAACCCGCGCCGCGCCGTGGCCGCGGACCGGAGTGATCCGCGGCCACCGCGTACGGCACCCGCGGGCGGGCCCCGCTCCCCGTCCGCGGGGCCGCCCGCACACAACCTGACAACGCCCGGGACAGCGGCCGGTCCCCCGCCCGACCAGCGCGGACAGCCGGTCCCGTGTCCCGGACGGCGACGCGGTCTTGAACCGCCCCGGCACAGCCCGCAGGCTGACGACCGTCCCGGGCACGGCTCCGCCGCCGTCTTCCCGCCCGGACGACCGCCGAGCATCCTGGAGGACCTGTGAAGCCGTCCGCGGGCAGAGGCCGCACCCTCACGATCCCGCTCGCCGTCCTGCTGATCGCGGCAGCGGGCGCGGCGGCACCCGGGGCGTACGCCGCGGACCGGACGGCCCCGGCGGGGGCCGCCGGGGCCGTTCCGGCGGCCGGGACCACGTACTACGTGGACTCCGTGACCGGAAACGACACCAACAGCGGCACCACGGCGAGCGCGGCCTGGAAAACCCTGGCCCGGGTCAACACCGCGGCTCCGGCCCCCGGGGACACCATCGCGTTCCGCCGCGGCCGGAGCTGGACCGGGTCCCTGCTGCTGACCGCCGCCGGGACCGCGGCGGCGCCCATCACCGTCACCGCGTACGGCGACCCCGCCGCCGCACTGCCGGTGATCGGCGGCCCGGTGACCGACTGCGTCCGCGTCGACGGCTCCCACTGGCGGATCGGCTCCCTGCACGCCGCCGGCTGCCAGTGGGCCGGATTCGAAATCCGCGGCAGTCACAACGTCCTGACGTCGGTCCGGGCCACCGGCAATGTCGCCGGGGTCTCCGTCGCGGACACCGCGCACCACAACACCATCCGCTCCAGCACCCTCGCCGACAACAACAGGATGAGCGTCAACACCCCCGGCGGCTGGGACGACTCGGGAGCCTTCGGCATACTCCTCAACGGCGACGACAACCTCGTGACGCAGAACCTGATCACCGGATCCCGGGCCGTGAGCTACGACTTCGGCCACGACGGCGCCGCGGTGGAGGTCTTCAACGGCGACCGCAACCGCGTCGAGTACAACGTCTCCCGCGACAACGAGACCTTCACCGAACTGGGCAGGGATCCGGGCCGGACCGCCGACGACAACACCTTCGCCTTCAACGCCGTCACCTCCGTCCACCCGGCGAGCGCCTTCCTGGTCACCCGGGGCGCGGGCACCGGTGTCGGCCCCGTCAACGGCACCCGGGCCCTCAACAACTCGGTGAACCTGCCGGGAGCGCAGGCCCAGGGCTGGGTCTGCTACGCGGGCTGCGCCCCGGGCATCCTCACCCTCCGCAACAACGTGATCAAGGCGGGCGGCAAGACCGGCTACGAGGACGGGGCAGGGGCCGACGAGGACAACGGCGTCTATCTCGGAGGCCAGACCCAGTTCCAGCCGGGCCCAGCCTCCGTCCTGGCCGACCCCGGTTTCGTCTCGGCGACCGACCTCCGGCTCACCGCCGGAAGCCCCGCCATCGGCCGGGGCGTACCCGTGGCGTACGCGACCGACCTGGCGGGCGACCCGGTGTCGAGCACCGCACCCGACGCGGGCGCCTACCAGTTCGCGCCCTGACCCGGCCCGCCCCGGAGACCGGCGGCGCGGCCGGTCTCCGGGGAACGGGTCAACGGGGAACTGGTCAGCGGCCCCGGAAGGAGGGCCGTTCCCGGGCGAGGAAGGAGCGGACCGCGTTCCGGTGGTCCGCCGTGCGGCCGAGCCGTTCCTGGGCGGCGGCCTCGCTATCGAGCGCGTCCTCCGGGGCTCCCCGGCCGGCGTCCCGGAGCAACGCCTTGACCTCCGCGTAGGCTGCGGTGGGGCCGTCGGCGAGCCGGCCGGCGAGGGCCAGTCCCGCAGCCGCGGCACCGTGGTCGGGCACCACCTCGTGCACCAGCCCCCATTCCAGGGCCTCCCGGGCGCCGAAGCGGTCGCCGAGGAGCATCAGGGACGCCGCCCTGGACGTCCCCACCGCCCGGACCAGGGAGTGGCTCAGCCCGGTGTCGGCGGCGAGTCCGATCCCGGTGAACGCGGTCGCGAAGCGGGCCCCTTCGGCCGCGACCCGGAGGTCCGCGCAGAGCGCCAGGCCGAGTCCGGCTCCCACACAGGCGCCCTCCACGGCGGCCACCACCACCTGCGGCAGCGCGGAGACCGCCGCCACCAGCGGGTTGTACTCCTCTCGGACGATCGCGAAGGCCCCGTCCGGGTCGGCTGCCAGGGCGCGGGCGTGCTCCGCGAGGTCCTGTCCGACGCAGAAGTGGCGGCCCTCCGCGGTGAGCAGGACGGCACGGACCAGGTCGCCGTCCGCCCGTACCCGTCCGACGGCCGCCAGCAGGGCGCGGCGCAGCGGCGCATCGAGCGCGTTGCCTTCGGCGGGGCGGCGCAGGGTGATGACGGCGACCCTGGATTCCACGGCGTAGCCGACCCGGTCGTCCTCGTCCCGCGTGCCGTCCGGGAGCGGCCCCGCGGTGTTCACGGCCATGGGTAGAACCCCTGTCCGCTCTTGCGGCCGAGTTCGCCGCGGGCGACCTTCCACCGCAGCAGCTCCGGCGGGGCGAAACGCTCGCCGAGCGTGGCGTGCAGATGCTCCGCGATCGCGAGCCGTACATCCAGGCCGACCAGGTCCGTCAGCCGCAGCGGGCCCATCGGATGGCGGTAGCCCAGCCGCATGGCGTCGTCGATGGCCTCCGGCTCGGCCACTCCCTCCTCGACCATCCGGATCGCCTCCAGCCCGAGCGCGACGCCCAGCCGGCTGCTGGCGAAGCCGGGGGAATCCCGGACCACGACGTCCTTCTTGCCCAGGGAGCCGGTCCACTCCAGGGCCGCGCGCACGGTCCCCGGCGCGGTCTCCGGTGCCACCACGATCTCGACCAGTGCCGACGCCGGGACGGGGTTGAAGAAATGCATGCCGAGGAAGCGTCCGGGGCGGGTGAGCGCGGACGCCAGCTCCGTGACGGAGAGGGAGCTGGTGTTGGTCGCGAGGACCGTGTCCGGGCCGACGAAGCGCTCCGCTTCGGCGAGCAGCCGGGCCTTGAGCGCGGCGTCCTCCGGGACGGCCTCCACGACGAGTCCGGCCGCGGCGGGCAGTGCCGACACCGCCTCGACGACGGTGACCCGGCCGAGGATCCGTTCGCGCGGTTCGGTGAGCGCCCCGCGCTCCTCCGCCCGGCGCAGTCCGTCGGCGATGCGTCCGAGCGCGGCTTCCGCCGCTCCGGCGCCGCCTTCGACGACCGTGACGGCCGAGCCCGCGGCGGCGAAGGACTGGGCGATCCCCGCCCCCATCCGGCCGCCGCCGACGACCCCCACAACGGCGGGCGGGGCGCCCTGCCGGTCCTCGCTGTCGGTGCTCATGTCCCGCTCCTCTCCACGGAGCCGCCCGTACCGGCGGTCCCGGTCGCCGTCTCTGCCGTGCCCGGCATCGCCCCGGGCGCCGCCGTCCGTGCATGCGGCGTTGTCACCGCAGCCGTCCGTGCCCGCACTGTTGTCACCGCTGCCGTCCGTGCCCGCGGCGGTGACGATGCCGTCCGTTTCTCCGTCCCGGTTTCCGGCTGCACCGGGACCGCTGTCCGTCCCGTGTCCCGTTGCCGGAAGCAGGCCGTCCGTTCCCTTGTGCCGCGACCCGCCGGGGCCGTCGGGGCCGCCGGTCCTTTCACACCCGCTCCACCAGCATCGCGACGCCCTGGCCCACGCCCACGCAGAGCGTCGCCAGCCCGCGCCGCCCGTCCTCGCGCTCCAGCCGGCCCAGCAAAGTGAGCAGGATCCGGGCGCCCGAACAGCCGAGGGGGTGGCCGAGCGCGATGGCACCGCCGTCCGCGTTGACCCGCTCCTCGTCGAGCTTCAGCCGCCGGATCACCGCGAGCGCCTGGGCGGCGAACGCCTCGTTCAGCTCGACTGCGTCCACGTCCCCGAGCCGCCAGCCGGCCCGGGCCACCGCCTTCTCGGTGGCCGGCACCGGGCCGAGGCCCATCAGCTGGGGCGGGACTCCGGCCGACGCGGAGGTGACGATCCGGGCCCTGGGGGTGAGTCCGTAGCGGCGTACGGCGGCACCGCTCGCGACCACCAGGGCGGCGGCGCCGTCGGAGAGCGGCGAGGCGGAACCGGCGGTGACGATGCCGTCCGGGCGGAAAACGGTCCGCAGCCGGGCGAGCCGCTCCAGGGTGGTGTCGGGACGCGGGCCCTCGTCGTGCCGGACCTCACCGTCCCTTACCGGCACCGCCACCAGTTCGCGGTCGAAGCGGCCGGCCTCCCGGGCCGCGACGGCCCGGCGGTGGCTGCGGAGCGCGAAGGCGTCGGACTCGGCGCGGGTGATGCCGTCGAGCGCGGCGACCTCCTCGGCGGTCTCGCCCATCGACAGGGTGACCCGTACGGTCGCGGGGTCCGCCCCCGCGGGGACCTCCCGGTCCGCGGCGGCGAACCGGGGGTTGGTGAACCGCCAGCCCAGGGAGGTGTCGTGGACCTCCCCCGGCGCGGCCCAGGGCGTGCCCGGCTTCGCCATCACCCAGGGGGCCCGGGTCATGGACTCCACACCGCCCGCCACGACCACCCCGGCCTCGCCCGACCGGACGGCCTGCGCCGCGGACGCCACGGCGGTCAGCCCGGACGCGCAGAGCCGGTTGACGGTGTAGCCGGGCACGGTGTGCGGCAGTCCGGCGAGCAGGACCGCCATCCGGGCCACGTCCCGGTTGTCCTCCCCCGCCTGGTTGGCGGCGCCGAGGATCACCTCGTCCACGGCCTCGCCGGGCACTCCGGCGCGCCGGACCGCCTCGCCGACCACCAGGGCGGCCAGATCGTCCGGGCGTACGGTGGCGAGCGCGCCGCCGTAGCGGCCCTGCGGGGTGCGGGCCCCGTCGATCAGGAAGACGTCGTCGGACGGATCTGGCGCCATGGCTCCACCTCTTGACAGGGAAACGGTACGGCTGGATTACTGGGCGTGCCGCACGCTAACCGAATGTTCGGTCGGGAGACAAGGTGCAGACGCGACAGGGCGCCCGGGTTCCGCGGAGTTCCGGAGGCGGAGCCGCAGACTCCGGGAGGCGCCGGGGCGGGCCGCGCACGCGGGACCGCGGCCGGGACCCCGGGCCGACCGGGCGCGCGACGACCGGCGAACGGTGTGCGGGGCACCACCGGGTACGGAGAGTCGAGGAGACGTGATGAGCAGCGAACCGACGGTCACGGCGGACCCGGCCCGGGGCGGCGGCGGACCGCCGGAGCGGCGGCCCGGGGGCACCGGCCTGCCGCTCCCGCCCGGACTGCTGGACGACGGCGAGCGGCTGACCCGCGAACAGCTCCGGGAGCTCCAGCTCGACCGCCTCCGGGCCACCCTCCGGCACGCCTACGAGAACGTCGAGCTGTACCGGCGCAAGTTCGACGGGGCCGGGGTCCGCCCGGACGACTGCCGTTCCCTCGCCGACCTCGCCCGGTTCCCCTTCACCACCAAAGCGGATCTGCGGGACACCTACCCCTTCGGCATGTTCGCGGTGCCCATGGCCGACGTACGGCGTATCCACGCCTCCAGCGGCACCACCGGGCGTCCCACCGTCGTCGGTTACACCGAGAACGACCTCTCGATGTGGGCCGATGTGATCGCCCGCTCCATCCGGGCCGCCGGCGGCCGCCCCGGACACAAGGTGCACGTGTCGTACGGATACGGCCTCTTCACCGGCGGTCTGGGCGCCCACTACGGGGCGGAGCGCGCCGGATGCACCGTCATCCCGGCCTCGGGCGGGATGACGGCACGGCAGGTGCAGATCATCCAGGACTTCCGCCCCGAGATCATCATGATCACCCCCTCGTACATGCTCACCCTGCTCGACGAGTTCGAGAAGCAGGGCGTCGACCCCCGTACGACCTCCCTGCGCATCGGCATCTTCGGGGCCGAACCCTGGACGGAGGAGATGCGCCGGGAGATCGAGGAACGGGCCGGTATCCATGCCGTCGACATCTACGGGCTCTCCGAGGTGATCGGCCCCGGGGTCGCCCAGGAGTGCGTGGAGACCAAGGACGGACTCCATGTCTGGGAGGACCACTTCTACCCCGAGGTGGTCGATCCGCTCGCGGACACCGTCCTGCCCGACGGCGAGGAGGGCGAACTCGTCTTCACCTCCCTCACCAAGGAGGCCATGCCGGTCATCCGGTACCGCACCCGGGATCTGACCCGGCTGCTCCCCGGGACCGCGCGGCCCGGCTTCCGCCGGATCCGGAAGATCACCGGCCGCTGCGACGACATGATCATCCTGCGCGGGGTGAACGTCTTCCCCAGCCAGATCGAAGAAATCGCCCTCCGCACCCCGGAGGTCGCTCCCCACTTCACCCTCGAACTGACCCGGCGGGGCCGGATGGACCATATGCACATCCGGGTCGAGGCCCGCCCCGGCGCCGGGCCGGCGGCGCGGGCGGCGGCGGCCGCCGCGATCGCGCGGAGCGTCAAGGACGGAGTGGGGATCACCGTCGAGGTCACCGTGGTGGACCCCGGAAGTCTGGAGCGGTCGGTCGGCAAGATCCGCCGGGTGAAGGACCTCCGCGGGGCCTGAGCGGTACGGCGGGTGCCACTGCCCGGGACGCACGGGGTACGGCCGCCACGGCCGGGGACACCCCTCCCCGGGACGGCGGCACCCGCCTCCTGGGCGCGGCGCCCAGCAGGCGCCGCTCCCCCGGACGGCGGCACCCGCTGCCCTGGAGCGCGGCGTTCCGCGGGTGCGCCGTGCTCCGGGGCAGCGCCCCGGGCGGTCCGTTCGGCGGCGCCCCCGGAGCCGTACGGAGCGCCGTGCAGAATGAGCGGGAGGCGAAGGAGGCGGCCATGGCCCCTGTCACGGAGTTCCCCGGGCACGACGACCGCTTCGAGCGGCTGGCCTCCGAGGCGTTCGCCCCGCTGCGGATCCGCCCCGGCCCGGCTCCGGCGGACCGTCCGGCCACCCGCGGCACCCCCGGCACCCTGCGCAGCGCCCGGCCCGGCCGGATCCTGGTCACCCGGATCACCGGTGGCCCCTGCACCGTCGAGCGCCCGCCGTCGCTGATCCGGTCGGGCGATCCCGAGCTGGTGAAGGTGGCCCTGTACGGCGCCGGGCGGGCGGGGGTCGAGCAGGACGGCCGCCAGTGTCTGACGGCCCCCGGCGATCTGGTGGTCTACGAGACGGCGCGCCCCTACGAACTCCGTTTCTGGGATCCGTTCGACCTGATCGTGCTGGCCGTCCCGCGCGCCCTCCTGGGCCCGTACACGGATCCGCTCGCCGCCCGCACCGCTTCCGCCCTGCGGACCGACGGCGGGGGCCGGCGGCTGGCCGCCGCGCTGCTGCGGGACACCGCGAACGATCTGGACGCCTGCTCCGGCAAGGGAGGCCCGTATCTGGCCGACGCCCTGGTCTCGGTCGTCCTGTCGGCCCTGGCCGAGCAGGGCCTGTCCGTACGTCCCTCGGACGACCTCGCCGAACGCATCCTCGGCCACTGTCTGGGGCGGCTGTCCGACCCCCGGCTCTCCCCCGAGTCGGTGGCCCGCGCGCACCACATCTCGGTGCGCTATCTGCACAAGGTGCTCCAGGGGCGCGGTATCTCGCTCGCCGCGTGGATCAGGAGCCGGCGGCTGGAGCGGATCCGCCGGGATCTGGCGGACCCCTCGCTCGCCGGCCGCAGTGTCTCGGTGATCGCCGCCGGGTGGGGCTTCCTCGACGCCGGGCATCTCAGCCGGGCCCTGCGCGCCGCGTACGGGCAGAGCGCCGCCGAGATCCGCCGGGAGGCGGGCCGCGGCACGGCGGACACCTCCGCGGGGCACTGACGGCGGCCTGCCGGGGCACGGCAACACGACGGCCGGGGCGCGGTCCGCCGGGACAGCTGAGAGCGGTCGGCGGGCCCGCCCCGGCCGGGGCGCGGTCCGTCCGGAAACGGCCCGGTCAGCCGGCCGTGCCTCCGGTACGGGTGGTGTCCGGGTCGTAGCCCGGATCCGCGAGCATCACGTGCAGCTGGCGGCGCCGGACCCCCATATTGCCGCCGTCGAACAGCGGGTACACCAGGGTGTCCTGGAGGATCCCGGCGAGCGGGTTCTCGTGGCTGTAGCTCTCCATGCCGACGACCCGCATCAGGTCGGTGACGACCCGTACGGCCGTCTCGGAGCCGAAGACCTTGGCGTGCAGGGCGAGTTCCGCGGCGGCCGGGCTGCCGGTGTCCAGGGCGTGGCAGGCCCGCCAGGACAGGGAGCGCACCGCCTCCATGGCCGACTTGGCGTCCGCCAGGGCGTATCCCACGGCCTGGTGGTCGATGATCGGGACCGCGCCGGACCGGCGCTCGCCGCGGGCGAAGCCGAGCGCGAAGTCGAAGGCCGCGCGCATCTTGGCCAGCGCGAAGACCCCGACCAGCGCCGCCGTGGGCAGGAAGCTGCCCGCTACGATCGCCCGTCCGCCGCCCGGGGCGCCCAGCACGTTCTCCCGGGGTACGCGGACGTCCCGCAGGGTGATCTGCGGTGTCTGGTGGGCCCGGTGGCCGAGCAGGTCCAGGCTGGTGTCGAGGGTCAGCCCGGTCACCGGGCCGGGCACCAGGATCACCGAGAGCGCCGCATCGGGTGTCGCCTCGGGGTCCGTGCGGCAGACCACGGCCAGCAGATCCGGGCCGCGGCCGTCCCAGCCGCCCGCGCTGGACACCCATCGCTTGGAGCCGTTGAGGACCCACTCGCCGCGCTTCTCGTCGAGGACCGCGGTGGTCCGTACGCCCTCCGCGGGTGCGGGGGCGTCGTAGTTGGCGCTGCCGCCGGGCTCGCTGAAGGCGAAGGCGGCGAGCGGCGCGCCGGAGGTCTCCAGGAAGCGGCCGAAGTGCCGTTCCACCTGCTCCGGCGAGCCCGCGGTCATCAGTGGGGTGAGCCCGAGCGTGACGGCGAAGAGGGTGAGGGACACATTGGCGTCGACGGCGGTGAACTCCTCCGCCACCAGGGCGAAGTCGACCATGCCCCGGCCGTCCCCGCCGAGCGGTCCGGGCAGGATCCGGCGGAGCCAGCCCTCGGCCACCGTCTGCTCGTAGAAGGGCCGGGTGGCCCGCCAGCGCTCCCCGGGGTCGCTCACCGCCCTGGTGGCGGGGCCGACTCCGGAGAGACAGCGCTGCGCGAACTCGCGTGCCTGGGCGCGGAGTTCCCGCTGCTCGGGGGTGAGGGTGAAATCGATGGCCATGCGGATGCTCCTCGCTGGACACCGCGGTGCCGGTGCCCTGAGCACCGGCACCGCGGGGGAATGAGTGCCTTCGGACGTCAGATGTGGCTGGTCCAGATGCTCTTGACCTCGGTGTACGCCGCGACGGCCTCCCAGCCCATCTCGCGGCCGAGGCCCGAGGACTTGGTGCCGCCCCAGGCCGCGGCCGCGTCCAGGCCCTGCATCATGTTGATCCACACGGTGCCGGCCTTCACCCGGCGGGCAAGCCGGTTGGCGGTGGCGATGTCCCGGGACCAGACCGAGGCGGCCAGCCCGTACTCGGAGTCGTTGGCCAGACCGGCCAGTTCGTCGGGGTCCTCGTACGGCAGTACGGCGAGCACCGGCCCGAAGATCTCCTCCCGGGCGATCCGCATGGACTGCCGGACTCCGGCGAAGACGGCCGGTTCGTGGAAGAAGCCGCCGCTCAGCTCGCCGCCGGGGCGGCCGCCGCCGGTCAGCAGTTCGGCTCCCTCCGCCCGGCCGAGGGCCACATAGCGCGCGGTCTGCTCGACCTGCTCGGCGGAGACCAGCGGGCCGAGCTGGGTGGCCGGGTCGAGACCGTCGCCCAGCTTCAGGCCCGCCGCCGCCCCGGCGAGCTTCTCCGCGAACTCGTCGTGCCGCCGGGCGTCCACGTAGAACCGGGTGTACGCGGCGCACACCTGGCCCGAGTTGAGCAGCCCGCCCAGCAGATTGCCCCGTACCGCGGCGTCGATATCGGCGTCCGCGGCGATGACGCTGGGCGCCTTGCCGCCCAGCTCCAGCGAGACCTTCTTCAGCGACCTGCCGCATTCGGCGCCGATCTCCCGGCCGACGGCGGTGGAGCCGGTGAAGGAGATCTTCTTCACCAGCGGATGGCGGACCAGCGCCCGGCCGGTCTCCGGGCCGCCGGTGACCACGTTGACCACCCCCGCGGGCACTCCGGCCCGCTCGATCAGCTCGGCGAGCCGCAGGGTGGAGAGCGGGGTCTGCTCGGCGGGCTTGACGACCACGGTGTTGCCGGTGGCGAGGGCGGGCGCGAGCTTCCACACCAGGATCATCAGCGGGAAGTTCCAGGGGGTGATCAGCCCGCAGACGCCCAGCGGCTCGCGTACGGTCCGGTGGTCCGCGTCCGGCACCGAGAGCGGCGAAGACACCCCGGTGATCTTGGTGACCCAGCCGGCGTAGTAGCGGAAGTGCTCGACCGCGTTGGGCACCGAGAACCCGGCGCTGACGCCGAGCGGCTGTCCCTGGTCCAGGGTCTCCAGCCGGGCCAGTTCGTCCGCGTGCTCCTCCAGCAGATCGGCCACCCGCAGCAGCAGCCGGGCGCGCGCCGCCGGGAGCAGCCCGCCCCACCCCGGGGATTCGAAGGCCTCGGCCGCGGCCCGTACGGCCGCGTCCACGTCCGACTCCGTCGCCTCCGGCAGTTCCGCGAGGACCCGGCCGGTGGCGGGATTGAAGGTGGGGAAGGGGGTGCCGCTTCCCGCGGTCCATTCGCCGCCGATGAGCATGTCGGTGCGCATAGCTGTCGCTCCTCCGGATGGGGTCCGCGCGGATCCGCGTGGGGTGTGCACGGGGTGTGCCGATGGGGCGGGAATCTAGGCCGGGCTCCCCGGGTCCGGTTCGCCACCGGGCGCACGGGCAGTCGCCGGTCCGCGCACCCTCCCCGGTGACGGCGCCGGACCGGGACACGGCGCCCGTCCGGCGGACCGGCCCCGTGTGTCCGGCGGACCGCCCGCCGCATCCCTCGGGCCCGCGCAAGCAGCCCGGCCGGAGCGAACCCGGCCCGCCCGCCGTGCCCCCCGGCCCGTACGCCGTGTCCTCCCGCCCGTACGCCCACGCGGGCGGCACCACGGCTACGGCAGCGCCCGTACTCCTGCGCACCGGCCCGCACTCCCTCCCCGGAGTGCGCGCCGTACCCCACCCCTCGCGCGCCGTGCGCGTCGGCCGCGCGCCGTCGGCCACGGGGATTCGCTTCGGCCGGGCCAGACCGGCCCGGCGCCGCTGCCGCATGCCGCGGGCCGGGGGGAATGAAGGGCACCAAAGGCCCCGGAGGGCGTCCGGCCCCCGCTCGCCTACCGAGCACCGGACCGCCGCCGGTCGCCGCGCGGCACCACCCCGGCCGCACCCCACCGGCCATGAACCGACGATCGGAAACACCGTGCACGAGTCGAGTTGCGAGGCCCGCCCCGACCTCCCCGGGGGCTCGGGCCCGCCCCCTTCCATCACCGTTCTGGGCCGGCTGGCCGTTCGCGCCGGCGGCCGGCGGGTCGAGCTGGGCCCGCCGCGCCAGCGCGCCGTCTTCGCCCTGCTGCTCATCAACGCGGGCAGTGTGGTGCCGGTCGAATCCCTGGTGGACCGGATCTGGGGCGACGCGCCGCCCGGCGCCGCCGTGGCGACCCTGCAGTCCTATGTGTCGCGGCTGCGCAGACTCCTCGGCGGCTGTGTCCTGCCCGACGGCTCCACACCCGCGCTCCGCTACCGGCAGCCCGGTTACACCCTCGGGCTGGCCGGTGAGCACACCGACGCCCACCGCTTCGAGCGGGCCGCCGAGCTGGGCGCCCGGCTGTCGCGCCAGGAGCGCCATCAGGAGGCGTACACCGTGCTGTGCCGGGCCCTGTTCCACTGGAGCGGTACGCCCTACGAGGAGCTGAGCGCGTACGACTTCGCCCTCCAGGAGGCCAACCGGCTGGAACAGGTCCGGCTCGGCGCGGTGGAGACCTGGGCGCGCTGCTGTCTGGAACTGGGGCGCGACGAGGAGGTCGTGCACCGGCTGAAGCCCGAGGCGGAGCGCAATCCGCTGCGCGAGCGGCTGATCGGCCGGCTGATGCAGGCCCAGTACCGGCTGGGCTGCCAGGCGGACGCGCTCAGGACGTACGAGGAGACCCGGGGTGTCCTCGCCGAGGAACTCGGTACCGACCCCGGGCGGGAGCTGGCCGCGCTGCACGCGGCGATCCTCCGCCAGGACACCGGGCTGGACCCCGCGTGCGCGGCCGCCCCGGCGCGGCCGGCTCCGGCCGCGGGCCCCGGCCCGGTGGCCGTCGCCGCCCCCGGGCCCGTAGTGATCCACCGGCCGCCGTCCGTCCGGGTGGCGCAGGCCCCGGCCCCCGCCCGGCCGGTCCCGCGGGGAACCAGACCCGCCCGCCCGGTCCCCGGCCCCCCGCCGTTCGTCGGACGCGACGACGAACTGCGCCGGCTGCTGGAATCCGCGACGGGTGCCTTCGCAAGCTCCGGGCGGGCGGTGCTCGTCGTGGGCGAGGCGGGCAGCGGCAAAACCCGTCTCCTCGCGGAGCTGGAACGTTCGGTGCCGGCCGGGGTGCCCACCGTCTGGGCATCGTGTTCGGAGAGCGAGGACCGGCCCGACTACTGGCCCTGGACGACCCTGTTGCGGAATCTGTACGCGCTCCGGCCGGAGCGCCTGCGCCGGCTCCCCGTACGGCTGCGCCGGCCGCTCGCCCGGCTGCTGCCCGAAGTCGCCCCCGAGCCGCCCGGTGCCCGCGACCCCGCGCCGGGCGCGCACCCGTCCTCCCGGAGTGCACGTTTCACCCTGCACGACGCCGTCTGCCAGGCGCTGCTGCGGACCGTACGGGAGCCCACGGTGATCGTGCTGGAGGACATGCACCGCGCGGACGCCCCCTCACTCGCCCTGCTGCGCTTCGTCACGGAGCATCTGCGCACCGTCCCGCTGCTCCTCGTGGTCACCACCCGGGCCTTCCAGCTCTCGTACGACGCCGGGCTGCGGCGGGCCGCCGCCGTGGTGCTCCAGTCGGCGGACGCCCTCAGCCTCCGGCTGACCACCCTGGATCTGAGGGTCACCACGGAACTCGCCCGGGGAGTCCTGGGCCGGACCCCGGATCCGCTCCTGGTCCGGACCCTGCACAGCCGCTCGGCGGGCAATCCGTACTTCCTGGTCCACCTTCTCCGCTCGCTCGTACCCGGGCGGCCCCGGACCTGGGAGGCGGAGATCCCGGACGAACTGGCCGGGGTGGTGCTCCAGCGGCTGTCCGGTGTCCCCGCGGGCGTCCGGCGGGTGCTCGGTATCTGCGCGGTCGTGGAGGGCGTCTGCGAACGGGACGCGGTGGAGGCCGTGATGCGCCGGGAGGGCATTCCCCCCGAATGCCTGCTGATGGCCGTCCACGGCGGGCTGCTGCGCAGCGACCCCGCCGGGCCCGGACTGCTGCGGTTCACCCATCCGCTGGTCCGGGAGGCGGTCTGCTACGGCATGGACAACGCGCTGCAGCCCGCGGCCCCCGCCGCGGCCCCCGGGGTGCTGGCCACGGGCTGACCCGGCCCGGCGGGCAGACCGCTTGCAGACCGCTTGACGGCGCCTGCCCCCGCGGCGCCAGCGGGCGGCAACCCGTGCTTGCGAGACTGCCCGGCATCCGGCAGTCGTCCGGGCGCCACCGCGGACACCCGCGCCCCGCGGGGCCGTTCGCCGGACGGGCGCGGGCGCGCCACGGGCCTTCCGGCGCGCCGCAGGACCTTCCGCAAAGGAGCTCGCGCATGCTCACAGAACCGGCGGCACCGCCCCCCGGCCCCGACCGGACGGACCGTTGGGTCCGGGCCGACCGCGACCGGCTCGTCCACCCCAATCTGCCCGCCGCCGTGGCGGAGCGCACCGTCATGGTCGAGGGCCGCGGATGCTATGTCCGCGACAGTACCGGGCGGCGTTATCTGGACGCCGCGGCGGTACTCGGGATGGTGCAGGTGGGCCACGGCCGGAGCGAGATCGTGGCGGCCGCCGCGGCCCAGATGGGCACCCTGGAGTGCTTCCACCTCTGGGAGTCCATGACCAACGACAAGGCCGTGGAACTGGCCGTACGGCTGACGGATCTCGCCCCGGCCGGTCTGGACCGGGTGTTCTTCACCAGCGGCGGGGCGGAGGGCAACGAGATCGCCCTGCGGATGGCCCGCTTCTACCACCACCGGCGGGGCGAGCCCGAGCGGACCTGGATCCTGTCGCGCCGGACGGCCTACCACGGCATCGCCTACGGCGCCGGCAGCGTCTCGGGCCTCCCGGTGCAGCACGAGGGCTTCGGCCCCCTGCTGCCGCACGTCCACCACCTCACGCCGCCGGACCCGTACCGGGCCGCCGACCACGGGGGCGGCGACGTCACCGAGTTCTGTCTCCGCGAACTGCGGGAGACCATCGAGCGGATCGGCCCGGGCCGGATCGCGGCGATGATCGGCGAACCGGTCATGAGCGTCGGTGGCGCGGTCGTCCCGCCCCCGGACTACTGGCCCCGGGTCGCCGAACTGCTCCGCTCCCACGGCATCCTGCTGATCCTCGACGAGGTGGTCACGGCCTACGGCCGCACCGGGCACTGGTTTGCGGCCGAACACTTCGGGGTACGGCCCGATCTGCTGGTCACCGCGAAGGGCCTCACCTCCGGCTATGTCCCGCACGGAGCGGTGCTGGTCACCACGGACGTCGCCGACACGGTCACCGGCGCCACGGGCTTCCCCATCGGGTTCACCTACACCGGGCACCCCACGGCCTGCGCGGTCGCGCTGGCCAACCTCGACCTCATCGAACGGGAGAAGCTCCTCGACAACGCGGTGACGACCGGTGGCTACCTGGGCGAACGGCTGGCGCCGCTCCTCGACCTCCCGGTCGTCGGCGACATCCGCCGGATCGGTCTGATGCTGGGCATCGAACTGGCCGCCGACCGGGAGACCAGGACCCCGCTGCCCACCGGTACGGCGCCGGTGGCCCGGGCCCTGCGGGAGGACGCGGGCATCCTGCTCCGCGGCAATCCCCGTGCCCTGCTCGTCAATCCGCCGCTGGTCCTGGACCGGGCGGCGGCGGACGAACTGGCCGACGGACTGCTCGCGGTCCTCTCCCGCACGGACCCCGACGGCAGGATCCGCCCGGCGGCCGCCGCCGTGCGGTAGCGGCGCCGCCGTGCAGTAGAGCCGTCGCCCGTGTAGTGGAGCCGCCGCCGTCCGGTAGCACCGTCGCCGTCCGGTAGAGCCGCAGCCCCAGGCCGTATCCCGCCCAGCACCGGAGGACCGCCCCGTGCCGACCCTGGACCTCACCCCCGACGAACTCCTCACCACCACCCGTTCCGTACGCCGCCGGCTCGACCTGAACCGGCCGGTGCCCCTGGAGCTGATCCGGGAGTGCCTCGACATCGCCCTCCAGGCGCCGTCCGGCAGCAACCGGCAGAGCTGGCACTGGATCGTCGTCACGGACGCCGCGCAGCGCGCCGCGATCGGCGGCTACTACCGCCGCGCGGTACGGGCCTACCTGCGGTCCGAGGGCACCTGCGGATCGCTGTTCCCCGAGGATCCCGAGCGCCATGCGGTGCAGCGCCGCATCGGCGCGGGCGTGGAGTACCTCGGCGAGCACATGGACCGGGTGCCCGTCCTGGTCGTGCCCTGTCTCGATGTCAGCGAGACCCCGGAGTACAACGAGGCCGGCAAGTGGGGCTCCATCATCCAGGCCGCGTGGAGCTACATGCTGGCCGCCAGGGCCCGCCGGCTCGGGACGGCCTGGACCACCCTGCATCTGATGTACGAGAAGGAGGTCGCCGAGGTACTCGGCCTGCCGGACGGCGTCCTCCAGGCGGCGCTGATCCCCACGGCGTACTCCGTGGGAACGGACTTCAGGCCCGCCCCGCGGCTACCGCTGGACCGGGTGCTGCACCTCGACACCTGGTGACTCCCGCGCCGCCCGAAGGCCGTCCCCCGCCCACCCTGCCCACCCCGCCGCAAGGAGCGACAGAACCCATGAGGAAGGACGACGGCCGGCCGCTGCCGGTGCGCCGGCTCGCCGGTCTGGAGGTCCCCGCACCGGGGCTCGGCTGTCTCAGCATGACCTCCTTCTACGCTCGGGCCGACCCCGCCGAGGCGGTGGCCACCGTGCACCGGGCCGTCGACCGGGGCGTCGTCCTGCTGGACACCGCGGACGTCCAGGGGCTCGGGGAGGGGGAGCGACTGCTCGGCAGGGCCGTCAGGGGGCGGCGGGACCGGGTGCTGATCTCCACCAAGGTCGGTCTGGAGCGCGACCGGGCGGGGAACTTCCTGGGCGTCCGCGGCGACCGGGCCTATATCCGGGAGCGCTGCCACGGCTCGCTGCGCCGGCTCGGCGTCGACCATCTGGACTTCTACGTCAAGCACTGGGCGGCTCCCGGCGAACGGATCGAGGAGGCGGTCGGTGCCGTGGCGGAGCTGATCGCCGAGGGGAAGGTCCGCCGGCTCTGTCTGTCCGAGGTGTCGGCGGAGACCGTCCGCCGGGCGCACGCGGTACACCCCGTCACCGCCGTTCAGAGCGAATGGTCGCTCTGGAGCCGGGACATCGAGTCCGGGGTGCTGCCGGTCTGCCGGGAGCTGGGCATCGGCATCATCGCGTCCTGCCCGCTCGGGCGCGGCTTTCTGACCGGCCGGATCGGCTCGGCCGCCGACCTCGGCCCGGCGGAGGACTTCCGGCACGGACTGCCCCGTTTCGCGGAACCCGCGCTGCGCCGGAACCAGGGGATCGTGGCGGCCCTGCGGCCTCTCGCCGGGCGGCACGGGCTGACCCCCGCCCAGCTCGCCCTGGCCTGGCTGCTCCACCAGGGCGACGACGTGCTGCCGATCCCGGGCACCGGCCGCCGGGACCATCTGGCGGAGAACCTCGCGGCCGCGGCGGCCCGGCTCACGGCGGCGGACCTGGCGGCCGTGGCGGCCGCGGTACCCGCCGGGTCCGTCCACGGCGACCGCTACCCGCCGGGGCTGATGCGGCTCGTCGGCAACTGAGCCGTACCGCCCGGGTACCCGCCGCACGGGCCGTCCCGGCGCCGGTCCCGGACCCCCGGAACCGTCCCCCTCCGGCACCGGAACCGGCGGCGGGCCCGAACCCGGACCCGGACCCGGACCCGGACCCGGAACGACACCGGAAGAGAGATACGAGAGAGCGTGAAGTTCCTTCAACCCGACCTCGACGTCTGCGAACGGCTTCTCCCCGGCCTGGCCGACCGCCTCGCCGACGTGCCCTTCGAGCGGCTGGAATCCCCGGAGAGCCCCGCGCTCTCGCTGTTCAAGGAGTACGGCGGCACCAATCTCCTGATCCCCCGCGACCACGGCGGGCTCGGCGCCTCCGCGCTGGAGGCGGTCCGGGTGATCCGGGCGCTGGGGTCGCTGGCACCGTCCCTGGCGGTGGCGACCGCGATGCACCACTTCTCGGTCGGTGTGCTGTTCTCCGTCGGCCCGCTCTGCGCCGGCGGCAGCACCATCCGCACCTCGGTACTCGACTCGGTGGCGGCCAACCGGTCGCTGATCGCCTCGGGTTACGCGGAGGGCCGCTCGGGGCACGGGATCCTCAGCCCGACCGTCGAGGCCCGGGAGACCACCGGCGGCTATCTCGTCAGCGGCGCCAAGAAACCGTGCAGTCTGTCCCGCTCGATGGACCTGCTCACCGCGAGCGTCGCCGTACGCGGACGGGACGGCGGCACCGGGATGGGTCTGCTGGTGCTGCCCGCGGACACCCCGGGCATCTCCGTGCACGACTTCTGGTCGACCTTCCCGCTGGCCGCCGCGGAGAGCCACGAGGTCCGTCTCACCGAGGTGTTCGCCACCGACGAGCACATCCTGCGCGCGCCCGCGGACGCGGCGGAGCGGCTGGACCAGCTCAACGAGGCGGGCGTCACCTGGTTCCAGATGATCATCGCGGCCTCGTACACCGGGGTGGCCAGCGCGCTGGTCCGGCAGGTCCTGGGGGACCGGCGCGGATCGGCGGCGGAGCGGGCCCGGCTCTGTCTGCTGATCGAATCGGCGGCGGCCCTGGTGGAGGGGGTCGCCCGGCGGATCACGGACGGCGAACTCGGCAACGACTGTGCCGCGGCCGCCCTGTTCACCCGGTACTCCGTCCAGGACATCATCGGCGAGACCGTCCGCCGGGCCGTGGAGCTGCTGGGCGGCATGGCCTTTGTGACCTCCCCCCGGATCGCCCTCCTCGCCTCGGCCGCGCAGGCCCTCGTCTTCCACCCCCCGTCGCGGGCGAGCATGGGCGAGGCGGTCGTCGACTACTACACCGGCAAGCCGCTGTTCTTCAGCTAGGCCCTGTCCTGGCCGGCCGCGCCGGTTCCACCGAACAAGGAACGAAGGAACGAGGTGACCGATGGCCGGGATCGCCGACTTCGAGCTCGCGCTGCCCTCGGCGCGGATCAGCGTCCGGGAGATGGCCGAACGGTCCGGGCTGCCGGACGAGGACGTGCGCGCGATCACGACATGCGCCGACATCCCCGTACTGGCGCCCGGCGAGCGGGAGTGGGAACTCGCCCTGGACGCCGCCCGCACGGTACTGGCGCGGTCCGGGCTGCCGCCGTCGGCCGTCCGCACCGTGATCTACGCGGGCACCGGCGAGTGGGAGGTCCCGTTCTGGTCCCCCGCGGGCAAGGTGGCCCATGAACTCGGGATCGAGCGGGCGTTCTGCTTCGAGGTGGCGAACTACTGCAACGCCGTGACGGCCGCCGTACAGCTGGCCTGCGACCGGGTCGGGACGGACCCCGGGGGATATGCGCTGGTGCTGATCGGGGACCGGATCAGCACCATGCTGGACTATGCCGAACCCACCGCGAAGGAACTGTTCAACAACGGCGACGCGGCGGGCGCGATCCTGGTCTCGGGGGCCGCGCCGCTCGCCGAGGTGCTGGCCTCCCGGATGCGCACCGACCCGAGCTGGTGCGACTACTACACGGGGGTCCGCGAGGGCGACCGGATCGTGGTACGCCGCCGGGGCCGCCGGGACGGCCTCGGCGACGCCTATCTGGAGAACTTCGCCGCGCTCACCGCGGAGGTCCTCGCCGCCGTCGGCCGGGATGTCACGGACATCGGCCGGCTGCTGGTGACCCACGGCAACCGGTACATCCACGAGCAGCTTTTGCGGAAGCTGGGCGTCCCCCGTGAGAAGAGCGTCTTCCTCTACGACCGGCTGGGGCACATGGGCAACGCCGACACCCTGATCGCGATGCGGGAGCTGATCTCCCGCGGCGAACTGCGGCGCGGTGACCTGGTGCTCCACGCCACCAGCGCCCTGGGGTTCAGCTGGGGCGTCATGGCCATGGAGTACCGGGGCTGAGACCACCGGAAACCCGGCCTCCGCAGGGGGTGCCGCACCCGGCCTCGGCAGGGGGGCGGGGTGCGGCGGGCGCCGCACCCGGGTCCCGGTCAGCGGCGGGGCGCGAAGTCCACGACGTCGCCGGCCCGCTCGCCGCCGGACAGCTGCCCGTGGCCCCCGGTACGGATGTACACCCGGTGCAGCCACCGGTCCCGCCCGTCCCAGCGGGGTACGAAGGGCGTACGGGCGTGGGTCGTCCGGAAGTTGTCCACGACCAGGACGTCGCCGGGGACCAGGTGGACGGCCTCCCGTACTTCGTCGAGGGCCTTGGAGAGCGCTTCGACGGCTTCGGCGTCGGCGGGATCGACGGGGGCCAGCAGCTCCCGGTCGTAGCCGAGGAACGGGTCGGCGGGGTCCCCGTACAGGGGCTTGACCCTGGCGATGGCCCCGGGGTCCTCGACCCCGCCGCGGAAGGCGACGTCCACCCCGCAGGGCACGGGCCGGTCGAAGAGCCGGGCCCGGGTCCGGTCGGAGAGCAGCGGCAGCGCCCTGCGGACCGAGCCGACCAGGGTGGCCGCCTTGCGCTCGTGGTCGGCCCGGGAGCAGGCGAGCATCACATAGTTCGGCTGGAGCATGTGGTAGGCCATCTCCGTATGGAACTCCAGGAGCGTTTCGGAGGTCTCGGAGGAGAGGTGGTGCGCGCCGGGCGACGGGTAGACGTCGTGGTAGACGGTGGCGGCGCGCAGCTCCCGGTAGCCGGTGTGCAGTCCGAGTCGGCGGCCGGTGATCGCGAGCATCGCCTCCTGGTTCAGCAGCGGCCGGTCCACCGGGGCGGGGGTGCTGTCGGGGGTGGGCGGCAGGGCGTCGTCGTCCTCCACGGGCAGCCCGCGCAGCAGGAGGTAGCCGCTCAGGTCGCCGTGGTCGCGGAAGTCGTCGAGTGCGGCCGCGACCGGGCCGGGCAGCGCGGCGGCCGCCGTACCGGCGGCTTCGAGGAAGCCGTACAGGTCGTGGCGGGGGATCCGGGGCAGTCCCGCGGCCAGGGTCCGCAGGGCCCCGGCGTGCGGGGAACAGTCGAGGACGGTCATGGGGTGTTCCTTTCTCGGGTGCGCGCGCGGGCGTACTGGTACAGCAGCTCCGCGCCGATCTCGGTGGCCAGGACGGAGGTGATGCCGCCGTGGTCGTAGGGGGGCGAGACCTCCATGACGTCGAAGCCGACCGGACGGAGGTCGCCGACGCAGCGGAGCAGGGCGAGCACCTCGCGGGAGGTGGGGCCGCCGGGCGCGGGGGTGCCGGTGCCGGGGGCGAAGGCCGGGTCCACGACATCGATGTCCACCGAGACGTAGACGGGTCCGTCGCCGACGTAGGAGCGGACGAGCGCCCGGGCGTCCTCGGGGCCGAGGGCGCAGAATTCGTCGGAAGTGACGATCCGGACGCCGTGGCCGCGGGCGTAGTCGAGGGAGTCGGGCCGCGGGTTGTGGCCCCTGATGCCGATCTGCACCATGCGCCGGGGGTCGACGAGCTTCTCGTCGATGGCGTGCCGGAAGGGTGTGCCGTGGTGGTACTCGCCGCCGTAGAAGGCGGGGTTGGTGTCGGAGTGGGCGTCCAGGTGCAGTACGGCCAGCGGGCCGTGCGCGGCGGCGGTGGCGCGCAGTCCGGCCAGCGTCAGCGAGTGGTCGCCGCCGATCATCAGGAAGGCGGCGTTGTGGGCGAGCAGCGCGCCGAGCCTCTCCTCGGCGGTGGCCATGGCGATATGCATGTTGAACGGGGTCAGGTCGATATCGCCGGCGTCGGCGCAGTCGATGAGTTCGAAGGTGCCGGGGCCGCGGTCGATGCCGACCCCGTGGATCAGGCCGGATTCGTTGCGTACGGCGCGGGGGCCGAAGCGGGCGCCGGGGCGGTAGCTGGTGCCGCCGTCGTAGGGGGCGCCGACGACCACGACGTCCCGGCCGCGGGGCTCGGGGTCGTACGGCAGGCGCATAAAGGTGGGGATCTGGGCGTAGCGAGGCGAGACGGTGGTGTCGACGCGTTCCACGGTCCGTTCCCTCCCTGGTTCTGCGGATGTGTTCCGGGGTGTCGTGCCGTCGCCCGGCGGGGCGGTCGCCGGGCGGTCCGCGGCGGTCATACGCGGCTCCGCCGCGCGGTGGGGCGGTCGGCGATCTCCGCCACCACCTCGTCGGTCGTCACCTCGTCGGGGTGCCGGCCCTCGGCGACGACGAGGTCGTACATCCTCCGGACGACGAGCCGCTTGGCCCGGCGCACCCGGCCGGGCGGGACTCCGGCGCCGGTGAGCAGGCGGGTGAAGGCCGAGGTGGTGCCCGACCCTTCGTGGACGCCGAGTTTGGGCCGGACGACGGTCTCGTGCGGCAGGGCGTCGGCCATGGCGGCGCGCAGGACCCATTTGTCGCGGCCGTGGCGGCGTTTGAGTCCGGCCTCCAGCGCTACCAGGACGTCGAGGACCTCGCGGTCCCAGTACGGGTGGGTGGTCCAGTGGCCGGCGGCCGCGGAGAGCACCGGGGTCATCTCGTTGAGGCCGTCGAAGGTGTCCATGTCGTGGCAGACGGCGGTGTCGAGCCGGGGCAGCCGGTCCTCGCGGTGCATCCCGCCGAGCGGGATGTCGGCTCCGTAGCCGGTGAGGATGCGGCGGCCCGGACCGCCGATGCGCCGGTAGAGGGCGGTCAGGGGGAGGAGGTACTCGACGATGTCCGGGTCGGCGCATTCGGCGGCCCAGACCGTGTGCGGGAGCCGGGCCAGCAGTTCGGCGGCCGGGACGGTGATCTCGCGGTGTGCGGAGCCGATATGCCGGGCGACGGTGCGTGCCTGGGGGAACTCGTCGGCCTCGTCGGTGCCCATGGAGACGGTGTCGAGGGGTCCGGCCGAGCGGCGTGCGGCCAGCGCCGCCACGGCGGAGGAGTCGATTCCGCCGGAGAGCACCACCAAGGGGGTGCCGCTGCCGGTGCGGACCCGCACGGCGTGTTCCAGTGCCCGGCGTACGGTGGCGGCGGCCTCGTCCTCGGGGAGGATCCGGCGGGCCAGCGGGGGCGTCCAGGTGCGGTGTGCGGTGCAGACGGCGGTGGTGACGTCGATGTCCAGGACGGTGCCGGCCGGGATCTGGCGGGTCCCGGGCCGCCGGCCCGGCGTGCGGGCGGCGGGCAGGGGCCGTCCCGGCGGTCCGGCCGGCAGTGCCTTGGCCTCGGTTGCGGCCAGCACCCGGCCGGGTGCCGCGGAGACGTACAGCGGTACCGAGCCCGCGTGGTCGGTGGCGAGTACGGCCCGGGCCGAGTCGGCCAGGACCGCGGCGAACCGGCCGTTGAGGAGCCGGAAGACATGGACTCCGTACCGTTCGTAGAGGGCCAGCACCAGCGAGGCGTCACCGGCGTCCGGGGTGCGGGCGGGCAGCAGCCGGAGGAGTTCGTCGCGGTTGTACAGCTCTCCGGCGAGCAGCAGGGTCCGGTCGCCGGAGCGGGCGCAGGCCGCGTCGGGGGCTCCGGAGTGCAGCAGGACCGCGCGCAGGGTCCGTCCGGCGGTCTCCTCGTGGTGGTGGGCCCGGGAGCCGAGGGCGGCGAAGACGGGTTCGGGGAGCGGGCCGCCGTCGGTGCGGACCGCGGCGAGCAGGCCGGTGGCGGCGGGGAGGTCCGGGGTCATGGCTCAGATGCTCAGGGCGCCGAAGCCGCCGGGCCGGAAGTCGTAGTTCACCGGGACCTCGACGAGGAACGGCCGGCCGAGACCGGCGCCCTTGCGGAGGGCGGCGAGCAGCTCCTCCCGGTCGGTCGCCCGGGCCGCCTCGACTCCGTTGGCGCGGGCGAGCGCGGTGAAGTCGACCCCGGTGAACTTCACCGCGGGGCCGTGGGAGCGGTGGTGTCCGATGTTCTGGTACAGCTCGATCAGGCCGTTGGCGTCGTTGTTGACGACGACCGTGACGACGGGGAGGTTGAGCCGGGCGATGGTCTCCAGGTCGGCGCTGTTGGAGTGGAAGCCGCCGTCGCCCGCGATGAGGAAGGTGGGCTGGCCGGGGCGGGCGAGCGCGGCGCCGATGGCGGCCGGGATGCCGTAGCCGAAGCTGGAGCAGCCCGCGGAGGTCAGAAAGCCGTAGGGCTGGTCGGCCCGGGCGAAGAGGACTCCGTAGTGGCGGAAGAATCCGATGTCGGAGACGATCGTGCCCTCGCCCGGTGCCGCGGCCTCGGCCATGACGGTGTTCATGGAGTCCATCACCTGGTGGACGCGCATGCCGTCGTCGTACGCGGTGGGGTCGGAGAGGAGTTCGGCGATCCGTTCCCGCAGCGGGGCGATGTCGTGGGGGGTCTTCGGGGCCAGTCCGGCGGTCTGCCGGTCGAGGTGCTCGGTGAAGGCCCGGACGTCGGTGACGATGTCGAGGTCGGGCCGGTAGACCCGGGGTACGGGGTTGACCGTGGGCGAGACCCGGACGGTGGTCTTCCCGTCGCCGCGCCGCCACATCGAGGGGCGCAGGTCCTCGGCGTAGTCGTAGCCGAGGGTGAGGATCAGGTCGGCGGGGCCGAAGAGGGCGTCCAGGGCGGGGTAGGACAGGATGCCGTCCATGTAGCCGGTGACGGCGCCGTAGTTCAGCTCGTGGCCGTGCGGCAGTACGCCCTTGGCGATGTACGTGGTGATGACGGGGATCCGCAGCCGCTCGGCGAGTTCGCGGATCGCGGGTACGGCGCCGGACCGGATCGCGGCGGCGCCCACGACCAGCACCGGCCGGCGGGCCTCGCCGAGGAGTCCGGCCGCCCGGTCGGCGCCCTCGTGCCAGTTCTCCTCGACGGCGCCGTGCGGCCGGGCGGGGGTCCGGGGCCGGGGCACCGAAGCCGCGGCGGGGGCGGTCTCGCTGCCGAGGAGGTCGACCGGGAGGGAGATGAAGCTGGGGCCGACGGGTTCGGTCATCGCCGCGGCCATCGCGGAGTCCACCAGGTCGGTGATCTCCTCGGGGCGCTGGAGTTCGGCTGCGTACTTGGTCATCGGGCGCATCACGGAGACCGAGTCGAGGCACTGGTGGGTGTCGTTGGGGAAGATGTCGTGCGATTCGGACTGGGCGGCGAGCGCGAGCACCGGCGAGCGGTCCAGGGCCGAGGTGGCGACGCCGGTGGCGAGATTGGTCATACCGGGGCCCAGGGTGGCCCAGCAGGCCTGCGGGCGGCCGGTGATCCGGGCGAGTACGTCGGCCGCGACACCGGCGGTGAACTCGTGCCGGGTCAGTACGAAGTCCACGCCCTCCACCTCGTCGAAGAGAATCGACGCGGCCTCGCGGCCGACCACCCCGAACACGGTCCGCACCCCGTGGTCGTGGAGGCGGCGCAGCAGGGCGTGCGCGGTGGTCGGGCTGGCTGCGGGACCGGTGGAGACACGGGACATGGCAACTCCTTCTGCGGCGGAACGGACGGGACCCGCGCCGGGTGTCCGGCGGGAGCCGGAGCCGGGATGCCGGTCGGCGGCCACTGTCCACAGTGCCGACCGGAGCTTGCAGCGGGGTGGACCGCCGCCTTGCACCGGGCCGCCGTCCAGCGGCCCGCCCGGGACGCGGGGGCCGCGCCGGGCACGGCCGCCGCCGTCCCCGGCAGTCCCCCGTTCAAGCGAGTTCAAGCGAAACGTGCGGCGGCGGACAAGCGAGGTGTGCGACCGTGTCCGGCGGACGGCATCGGCAGCCCACTGCTCCGCTCACCGGCGCGTGCCGCAGTCTCCGTGAGCCACGGCCTCCGCCGGCTGCCGCGGCTCGTTCCAGCGACCCGGGAAGGGAAACACCGTTCCGATGTACGCCTCCGCTCCGCAAGGCTTCCTCGTCCACCACGGCAGGGCGGGGGTCAAGGACGCCCAACCGGACTTCACCGTGATCGCCTCGGAGGTGCCCGCGACGGCGAGCGCGGTGTTCACCCGCTCCCGGTTCGCCGGGCCCAGCGTCCTGCTCAGCCGGGAAGCGGTCGCCGGACGTACCGCCCGCGGCGTCGTCGTCGTGTCCGGCAACGCGAACGTGGCGACCGGCGAGGAGGGCCGCAAGGACGCCGAAGAGGTACGCCGGCAGGTCGCCGCGCTGATCGGGGCGGACGAGAACGAGGTCCTGATCGCGTCCACGGGCATCATCGGCCACCGCTATCCGATGGAGCACCTGCGCGCCCATCTCGCTTCGCTGAGCTGGCCGTTCCCCGCGGCGGACTTCGACGCCGCGGCGACGGCCATCATGACGACCGACACCCGCCCCAAGATCCGGCGCGCGCGGTGCGGCGCGGCAACGGTGGTCGGTATCGCCAAGGGCGTCGGCATGCTGGAGCCCGATATGGCGACGCTGCTCACCTTCTTCTGTACGGACGCCCGGCTCGAACCGGCCGAACTCGACGAGGTCTTCCGCCGGGTGATGGACCGTACCTTCAACGCCCTGAGCATCGACACCGACACCTCCACCAGCGATACCGCGGCCGTTCTCGCCAACGGTCTGGCCGGTCCCGTGGACCCGGCCGGTTTCGAGGAGGCGCTGTACGGCGTCGCCCTGGACCTGGTCAAGGACATCGCCCGGGACGGCGAGGGCGCCACCAAGCTCATCGAGGTGCGGGTGACCGGAGCGCGGGACAACGCGCAGGCCAAGCGGGTCGCCAAAGCCGTGGTGAACTCCCCCCTGGTGAAGACCGCGGTACACGGCGCCGACCCCAACTGGGGGCGGGTGGCGATGGCGGTCGGCAAGTGCCAGGACGACCTCGACATCCACCCCGAGCGGGTCACGATCCGCTTCGGGGACCAGGAGGTCTATCCGGTGCGCCCCGGCCCCGACGGGCTGGCCGCCGTCACGGCGCACCTCAAGAACGACGAGGTGGTCCTCCAGGTCGACCTCGGCACCGGCTCCCCCGGCGGGTTCACGGCCTACGGCTGCGACCTCACGGAGGGGTACGTACGGCTCAACGCCGACTACTCGACCTGAGCCCGCCGGCCGGCCCGCCGTGATGCCCGGTTCCGAGCCCTCCGGCTCCGAAGGCTCCCGCTCCGAAGGTCCCGGCTCCGGCAGCGGGACCGGGAGCGGGGGTCCCGCCCGGTACTTCCGTACGGTCCTGGGCCGCTGCCCGACCGGAGTCGCCCTGGTCACCGCCCCCGCGGAGGAGGCCGGGGCGCCCCCGCTCGGCCTGATCGTGGGCACCTTCACCTCGGTCTCCCTGGACCCGCCCCTGGTCGGCTTCCTCCCGGCGCGCACCTCGTCCACCTGGCCCCGGATCCGGGCGTCGGGCCGGTTCTGCGTCAATGTGCTGAGCGCCGGGCAGCGGGACGTCTCCGAGGCGTTCGCGGCCGCCTCGCCGCGGCGCTGGGACATTCCCTACGACTGGTCGCCGTCCGGCTGCCCCGTCCTCCCGGACGCCGTCGCCTGGGTCGACTGCACGCTGTACACGCAGTCCGAGGCGGGCGACCACTGGTTCGTCACCGGCTCGGTACACGCCCTGGGCACCGGCCGCCCCGAGCCACCCCTCGTCTTCCTGGGCGGCCGCTACGGCACCTGCGCGATGGGCAGCGTCGACCGGCCGGTACGAGGGGGCTGACGGCCGTCGGCACGGCCGACGCGTACCGGAGTCCTCCGCGCCCGGGCGTGCCCGCGAGCGCCCCCGCGGCGCCCCGTGCGCTCCGTCCGCGGGCCGTCCGCACGGCCGTTCCGGGTCCTACGCTGTCGGTCGTACTCTCCGCCGCACACGACCGGCCGGGCACCGGACCACCGGCTCCCGCGCCCGGCCGCGACGGGCGCGGCACCGTTCGGTACCGGCAGACGAGGAACGGAGGACGAGGTGCGTGGTGTGAAGGGGTCCGTGGTCCGCGGCGACGACCGGCAGTCGGGCGACGGCCAGGTCGGGGGGCCGTACTCCAGCCCCGGGGATCCGGGGAATCCGCTGCCCGAACCGGACGGCGGCGGGGCCGAGGAAGACGAGTAGGCAACCGGAATGACGGTGTCCGCGGCAGCGCTGCGCAGGCGCTGCGCCGAGGAGATGAGCCGGACCCCGCGCGGGTTCGGCGGCGCCGGGTGGCTGCGCGAGGCGTTCCTGGCGGTGCCGCGGGAGCACTTCGTGCCCGACCGGGTGTGGTGGCCGGCGCCCCGCGCGGACGGGCTCCACAGCCTGATCGACCGGGCCGTCCGGCCGCGGGCCTGGCTGGAGGCCGTGTATCTGCCGGGGGCGCCGCTGATCACCCAGCTCGACGACGGGCGGGTGCCGCCGACCGGTCCCGCGGCGGGCGCCTTCACCTCCAGCATCTCGTCCAGCGGTGTGGTGGTGGAGATGCTGCGCCATCTGGATCCGCGCCCCGGTGACCGGGTGCTGGAGGTGGGCACGGGGACCGGCTACACCACGGCGCTCCTCGCGGCCCGGGCCGGTGCGGAGAACGTGGTCACGGTGGAGATCGACCCGCCGCTGGCCGACCGGGCCCGGGAGCGCCTGGCCGCGCTGGAGCTGAGCCCGCTCGTCGTGACCGGCGACGGGGAGCACGGCCATCCGCCGGGCGGCCCGTACGACCGGATCGTGTCCACGGCGTCGGTCCGCCGGATCCCCCGCCCCTGGCTGGACCAGCTCGCCCCGGGCGGTGTCCTGGTCGCCCCGGTGGACAGCCCGTTCGGCTACGACCTGCTGGCCCGTCTGACGGGCGACGGCGCGGGCGGGGCGACGGGCCGCTTCACTGCCCGGGTCGAGTTCATGCGGGTCCGGAGCCAGCGGGACCCGCTGCCGTACCCCGACCTCGGCTGGCCGCCCGGCGCCGACGAGGCCGCCTGGCCGGATCTGACCATCGCAACGGGCCCCGCGGGCCAGCGGATCGTGCTGCCGGTACCGGTGGTGCCGTAGCACCCCACGGGCCTCGCGGGCTCCACGGCAGGAGCCCCACCCGGCCCGCTTCCCGCCGGGCACGCCGCCCTCCGTCCGGACGGCTCGCTCAGCAGCAGTCGTAGCGGTGCGCGTAGGGCAGGTCCGGGCATACGGTACAGACGAAGAGGTACACCCCGCCGCAATCGCCGAGGACCATGCCATGACCGGTGGTGTCGGGGTCCGGGCCACCGTCCTCCCGCTCGTCCTCGTGCTCGTCGAGCGGGCACCAGCGCCCCCACGGTTCCGATGCGGTGACGCTCAGCAGATGGTCCATGCGGCGGCCGCAGCGGCACTCCGGCCAGTCGGGCGGCTGCTGCCAGCCCGGATAGCCCCCGACCTTGCTCATGGCGGTGGTGGCCAGATCGAAGAAGGTGTCGCCGTACTCCACCTCGATCCGGTCGAGCCGTTCGTCCAGCGTCTGGGAGAGACCGTCAGGCATGTCCCACGCCGGGTACTCCACCACCCGTGTCGGCGTCACCGTGCAGGGCCGGGGCACGGACTCCTCGTCGTACTCGTACGGCACCGGCGGGTCCGTCAGCGTGCGCCCCTCGGCGACCGTCCGCTCACTGCGCCAGTAGAGCCTGGGAAGCACGGAGCCGGAGCTGTCGTGGATCAGCGGGCACCACAGGACCTGGAGCACGTCCGTGCCCGCCGGGAAGGGCAGTTCGGGTACGTCCCGTGCGTAGAGCTGTACGACCGGCACCATCGCCACCGGGTCGGGTCCGACCACTTCGGTGGGGGTCCGCGACGGTCTCCAGTGACCCGGTTCACCACACACCGGCCAGGGCTCGTCCGCGGGCCACAGCAGGGGGCCGCCGATGGAACTGGACCGCACGCCCGGCTCGCCGCTCCGCGGGTACAGCAGGGTCGTCTCCCGCTCCAGACCGACGAACTCCGGTATCAGCGACGGGACGTCGAACGGCAGCGGAGGGATCCGATGGGACATGGCGCATTCCTTACCCGGAGCGAGCGGCGGGGCGCCATCGTAAGCCGACGGCTTCACCTCAAGTAAGTCGTTCCGACGGGCTCTCCGGTTCCCGGCGAAATCGAGAATTCATGCATACGGGAAGCATCACCGGCGCACCGCATCATCCAAGCCGCCGATCATGCCTCCGCAACGGCCGGATCACACACTTTCCCGGGCCCGGAACGGGTATGCCCTGGGTACCCTCCAAGCCGTATGCATGGAACATGAAGCTAGAAATCCTGGAGATTCGATGACCCCGGAGATAGACGCCGCCTTCGCCGCCATCAGGAGTGAGTACGGATCGGATTCGATCGCCCGGGTCGAGGAGATGCTGGCGGCGGGAAAGAAGGACCGCCACCCGTTGCAGAAGGGGGCCAAGTGGATCCTGCCGGGGATTTCCCAGCAGCCCTGGCACGACCCGTACGGCCATCCCGAGCTGGCGCCCGTGGTGCACGCGCTCGAAGCCGGGCACGACACCATCAAGAAGGAGCTGGAGACGGCCTGGGCGGACCGGCGCAAGGCGTTCTCCGATTACGAGCACTACCTGACGCGCCAGTCGGACTGGCAGGCTCTCTATCTCTTCCGTGACGGCGCTCCGGTGACCGAGTCCGCCGAGCCGGTGCCGACCGCCTTCCGGATCATCCAGGAGGAGGCCGTCGACACCGGGGTGCTCTGCCCCCTGCTGGAGTGCCACTTCTCGACCCTGCTGCCCGGCGCGGCGATCGCCCCCCACTGCGATCTGTGGAACTTCAGCATCAACCTGCATCTGCCGGTCGACATCCCGGAGGACTGCGGTATCACGGTCGCGGGCGAGACCCGGTCGTGGGAGGAGGGCAAGTGCCTGCTCTTCGACTACTCCTTCGAGCACGAGGCATGGAACCGCGGGACCCGACCGCGGACCTGCCTGCTCGTCGACCTGTGGCACCCGGAGACGACCGTTCCCGAGCGCAAGGCGCTGGTCACGGCCATCACCGAGATCCGCAAGCTGATGGGCTAGGGAGCAACAACGGCCGAGGGGGAGGGGCCTGCGGCCCCTCCCCCGTCACAGGCCCACGGGCACCGTCACCGCGTCGACGGTCACCCGGCCCGAGCCGCGGAACCACAGCTCGAAGCGGACCTTGTCCCCGGCTTTCAGCTCCGGGGGGTCCATGACCATCACATCGACGTCGTACGGGGTCATCTTCACCCGGCTGCCCGCCGGGATCGTGAGGGCGTCGAGCGGCTCCATGCGCCCCGCTCCGTCCTCCGTGACCCGCCGCCCGAGCATGGTGTCGTCCAGTTCGGGCGAGGACACGGACGTCAGGACGTCGTCGGATGCCCCGGAGTTGGTGATGTCGAAGAAGGCCGCCGTGGTCTCGGAGTTGGGCGGCACGAAGATCCGGGCGTTGGCGACGCTGATCCTGGCCGGCGGTTCACCCGCCGCGCCCGTGGTGGTGTAGGCCATCAGCAGCATCAGCGAGGTCACACAGGTGACCACGGGTACATAGGCGGCGTTCAGCGCGCCCGAGGCCGCCCGGCGCCAGGGCGGCGCGGGGGGTTCGGACGGTCCGCCGGAGGCGTCGGCGCTCATCGGATCTCCTTCAGGTACGGGGCGGAAGCGCCGTCGCCGGAGGGCGCGGCCGGACCGCCCCGGCCGGTGGCGGACGCGCCGGAGCGGTAGCCGCCGCCGGGCGGCGCGTAGGCCCGCAGCCGCAGGCTGTTGGCGACCACGATCACGGAGCTGGCGGACATCGCCACGGCGGCGAACATCGGGTTGAGCCAGCCGGTGGCCGCAAGCGGCACGGTGACGACGTTGTAGCCGAAGGCCCAGGCGAGGTTGGCGCGGATGGTGGTCAGCGTGCGGCGGGTGAGCTGGACGGCGGCCACCACGGCCTGCATGTCCTCGCGTACGAGGGTGATGTCGGCGGCGCCGATCGCGGCGTCGGTGCCGCCGCCCATCGCAATGCCCAGATCGGCGGAGGCCAGGGCGGCGGCGTCGTTGACCCCGTCGCCGATGACCGCCACCCGGAGCCCTTCGTCCCGCAGCTGCGCGACGATGGCGCTCTTCCCCTCCGGGGTGATCTCGGCATGCACCTCCTCGATGCCGACCTGCGCGGCCACCGCCGCCGCGGCGGCCGGGCCGTCGCCGGTCACCAGGATCGGTTCGATGCCCAGCTTCCGCAGATTGCGTACGGCGGCGTAGCTGGAGGGCCGCAGGGTGTCGCCGACCGTGAGGACGCCGACCGGGCTGCCGTCCTTCTCGACGACCACCGCGGTACGGGCCGCGGCATGGGCCTCGTCCATGGCCCGCCGCAGGACGTCCGGGAGCCGGACGCCGGGCCGCGGGCGGCCCACGGCGACCTCGGAGCCGTCCACCCGGCCCCGTACGCCGGACCCCGGCACCGCCTGGAAGCCGGTCACCTGCGGCAGGCGTCCGCCGTCCGCGGCCTGGCGGGCGGCGGCGGCGACGGCCCGGCCGATGGGGTGCTCGGAGCCGTACTCGACCGCACCGGCGAGCCGGAGGATCCGGCCCGCGTCCTCTCCGGCAACCACCGTCGTCGCGGCGAGCGTCATCCGGCCCGTGGTCAGGGTGCCGGTCTTGTCGAAGACGACCGTGTCGATGTGCCGCAGCCGCTCCAGCGCCTCCGGGCCGCGGAGCAGCACACCGAGCTGGGCGCCCCGGCCGGTGGCGGCCATGAAGGCGGTCGGGGTGGCCAGGCCCAGCGCACAGGGGCAGGCGACGACGAGAACGGCGACCGCGGCGGTCACGGCCGCCGAGGAATCCGCCCCGGCGCCGAGCCAGAACCCGAGGACCGTGCAGGCCACGGTGACGATCGCGGGGACGAAGACCTCCGCGACGGCGTCGGCCAGCCGCTGGATACGGGCCTTGCCGGCCTGGGCGTCGGTCACCAGCTTGGTGATGCGCGCGAGCTGGGTGTCGGCGCCGACCGCCGTGGCCCGGATCACCAGCAGTCCGCCGGCGTTGACGGCGCTGCCGACCACGGCCGAGCCCGGCCCGACCTCCACGGGCACGCTCTCGCCGGTCACCAGTGACAGGTCCAGGGCCGAACTGCCGTCGGTGACCACGCCGTCCGTGGCGACCTTCTCGCCCGGCCTGACCAGGAACTCCTGTCCGACCCGGAGTTCGGCGACGGGGATCCGCCGGCCACCGGCCCCGGCCCCTTCCGCGCCCTCGTCCTTCAGTTCGACGTCCTTGGCGCCGAGTTCGGCGAGCGCCCGCAGGGCCGATCCGGTGCCCTGTTTGGCGCGTTCCTCCAGGTAGCGGCCGGCCAGGACGAACAGCGGTACGCTCACGGCCGCTTCCAGGTACAGATGCGCCCCGGCGCCGCCCGCCTCGGGCACCAGGCTGAACGGCATGCGCATGCCGGGCTCGCCCGCGCCGCCGAAGAGCAGGGCGTACGTGGACCAGGCGAAGGAGGCCAGCACCCCGAGGGAGACCAGGGTGTCCATGGTCGCCGTGGCATGCCGCAGCCCCTTCAGCGCCCGCTCGTGGAACGGCCAGGAACTCCACCACACCACGGGGACGGCCAGGGCGAAGCAGAACCACTGCCAGTAGGTGAACTGCAGGCCGGGAACCATGGAGAGCACGAGTACGGGCACCGACAGAAGGGCCGTGACCAGCAGCCGGACCCGGTCGGCGCCCGCCGTCCGCTGTTCCCGGTCCGCCCCGGTGTGCTGCTCCTCGGGCGGCGGCGGGAGTTCGGCGGTGTAACCGGCGCTCTCCACAACGGAGACGAGCTGCTCGGGGCTGACCGACGCGGGGTGCGAGACCCGGGCCAGCCCGGTGGCCAGATTGACCGTCGCCGTCACCCCCGCCACCCGGCCCAGCTTCTTCTCCACCCTGCCCACGCACGCGGCGCAGGTCATCCCGCCGACCAGCAGATCGGTGGTGCCGGGCCCGTCGGCGGCCGTATCACGGTGATCGGCGGTGGTCATCGGCTCACCCCGGTCTGCTGTGCGGCCGGACCGAGGCCGTGCATCCCCGGCATACCCGGCTCCTGCGGTCCCCCGGACCCCGGTTCGGTGCGGTGCATGCCCGGGGCCACCGGACCTGCCATGCGACCTGCGGCGTAGGACAGCCCGGTCAGTGCCACGAGCAGAACAACGAACCCCAGTAAGGCGGGCGGCACAAAAAGACCGCGTTTCGACTTCTCCATGCACACATACGGTAGGGGGGTACACGAGCTATGGCCCGACCCGGGGGTGTGACAAAAAACTTCCAGATCGCCGGGAACCAACCGGCCCCACCATCCGACTCTCTATCAATAAGAGTTTTCCAGCTCTTTCCCGATAACGAACCCGGGAGCGCCGAGAACGATATCCAAGGCGGATCTAAGGGGATTATCAGGGTACTAAAACCAGCCATCCGCGACGTGTCGAGATTCGACCGAGAAGGCCGGAACCAGCAGAACCCGCCAACCGACTTGTTGATTAAGGAAACCATCACCAGGCCGTCAGCATATGCCTGCGGCACCCCTTCGGGAACTCAACTCCCCTGCTCACCCGACATGTTCCGGCTCCGGTTGCACGAGCCACCAGCCCGAATGGTGTGCCCCCCATGAAGAAGTGAACGATCTTCACAACCCATTCGCAAGCCAGTCCGAAATCAGCAGGAGAGTGCTTGTGGCGGACGCGGCCGGTGAGCCAAGCTCCCGGAGTGACCACCGCCCTGTTCCAGCAGGCGGATTTCTAGGGGGAAACGTTCAGCAATGCCTGCAATGAATGCGCCATCCGCTCCGTCCCGTAGGCGCCTCGGGTTGCCGCTCCTGGTCCTCGCAGCGGCACAACTGGTCATCTCGCTCGACTTCAGCATCGTGTACGTGGCCCTCCCCGAGATCGGCGACTCGCTCGGCTTCTCGGGCCAGGACCTCCAGTGGGTGGTCAGCGCCTACGTGGTGACCACCGGAGGGTTCCTGCTCCTCGGCGGGCGGGCCACCGATCTGCTGGGCCGGCGCCGGATATTCGTCGTCGCCGCGCTGCTGTACGCGGTCTCGTCACTGGTGGGCGGGCTGTCGGAGTCGGCGGGTGTGCTGATCGCGGTGCGCGCGGTACAGGGCATCGGCGGTTCACTGCTGTTCCCGGCCGCCCTCTCCCTGATCAACACGCTCTACGAGGAAGGCCCGGTACGGAACCGGGCACTGGCCGCCTGGGGCGCCGCCGGGGCCGGCGGGCTCTGCTTCGGCTCGCTGCTCGGCGGAGTACTCGTCGCCGCCTTCGGCTGGCCCGCGGTGTTCCTCGTCAACGTCCCCCTGGCCGGTGCCATCGCCCTGGCCGGATGGATACTCTTTCCCGCCGACGGCCCCCTGCCCCGTGAGCGGACCTTCGACCTCCCGGGCGCCCTGACCGCCACCACGGGCATCACCCTGCTCGTCTTCGTCCTGATCCACGCACCGGAGGCCGGCTGGACCAGCCGCACCGTGCTGATCTGCGCGGTTCTCTCCGTCGTCTCACTGGCCCTGTTCGCCGCCGTCGAGGCCCGGACCCGTGCCCCGCTGACACCGGGACATCTGTTCCGCCACCGCGGCCTGCTCGGCGCCATGGCGCTCACCGCGCTGTTCAGCGCCACCTTCAGCTCGCTGCCGTTCTTCCTCACCCTCTACTTCCAGACAGTGCACGGCTACAGCGCCATGGCCACCGGAGCCGCCTTCCTGGTACCGGCCCTCGTGGTGGCCGCCGGGACCAAGGTCGGCGAGAAGGGCGTGGCCGCCCTGGGCGTACGCACCATGCTGCTGGCCGGTATGGCGACCGGCGCCACCGGCGCCCTCCTTCTCGCCCTCGCGTTCAGCTCCGACGGCTCCTACGCCCGGCTGCTGCCGGGGATCGTCCTGATCAGCCTGGGTCAGGGGGCCACCTGGACCGGCATGTGGATCATGGCCTCGACCGGTATCCCCGCCCAGGACCAGGGCATCGCCTCGGGTCTCGCCTCGACCACGCTGCAGGTGGGCGGCGCCGTGGGCCTAGCCGTCCTGGTGGCCGTGGGCGGCACCGGCAGCCCCGGCCTGACGTCCGCCGAACTGCTGGACGGAATCCGGGCCGCCGCCTATGTCATCGCCGCCGGTGTCTGTCTCGGCGCCGTGGCCCTGCTGCCCCTGCGCAGGCAAGCGAACGTCTGAGCCCTGCCGCTCCGCCCCTTCCTGTGACCGTTCCGGGCGCACCCCATCCCGCCCGGAGACCTAGGAGCCCCTGTGTCCAGCACCCTTGACCGACCGCTCGGTATGCCCATTTCTCCCGCCCCGCCCACCGGTCGTGCCGCCGTCCTGTGCGGTCTCGCCGGCTGGCTCCCGCCGCGTGTCGTGACCAACGAGGAGCTGTCCAGGCGGCTCGACACCAGCGACGACTGGATCAGGACCCGCACCGGAATCGGCCGGCGGCACTTCGCCGCACCCGGCCAGGCCACCTCCGACCTCGCGGTGGAGGCGGGCCGCCGGGCGCTGCGGTCCGCGGGCACCACCCAGGTGGACGCCGTCGTCGTCGCCACCACGACCCCCGACCGCTCCTGCCCCGCCACCGCCCCGCTGGTGGCCGACCGGCTCGGCCTGGCCGGCGCCGCGGCCTTCGACATCAGCGCCGTCTGCACCGGGTTCGTCTACGGACTGGCCTCGGCCGCGGGGCTCATCGCGGCCGGGGTGGCCGACCGCGTACTGCTGATCGGCGCGGACACCTACTCCACCATCGTCGACCCCGACGACCGGACCAACGCGATCATCTTCGGGGACGGCGCCGGAGCCGTCGTGCTGCGCGCCGGCCACGCCGGTGAACCCGGCGCCGTCGGCCACTTCGACCTCGGCAGCGACGGCACCGGCGAGGAGCTGATCATGGTTGCCGCCGGCGGCTCACGGCAGCGCTCGGCGGACCGGCCGACCGCCGTCCAGGACCACTACTTCGCCATGCGCGGCAAGGAGGTCTTCCGGCACGCCGTCACCCGGATGACGGCCTCCGCCCGCGCCACGCTCACGCTCGGCGACCGCAAGGTCGACGACATCGACCGCATCGTCCCCCACCAGGCCAACCTGCGCATCCTGCGCTCGGTGGCGGAGGACCTCGGACTGCCCCCGGAACGGCTCGTGACCAACGTCGAGTCCGTGGGCAACACCGGCGCCGCGTCGATCCCGCTCGCCCTGGCGGACGCGGTGGCCCGGCGCACCATCCACCCCGGCGAACGCATTCTGCTCACCGCGTTCGGCGGCGGCCTCACCTGGGGGTCCTGCCTCCTGACCTGGCCCGGTCTGACCCGGACCGATTCCCCGTACGACTCAGAAGGAACGGAGACGCCATGAGCGCCACCACCTACGACAGACTCGTCGAGATCGTGACGAAACTCCACGACGCGCCGCACGACCGGATCACCCCGGACGTCACCTTCGCGCAGCTGGACGTCGACTCCCTGACCATGGTCGAGATCAGCATGCGCATCGAGCGCGAACTCGACGTCCAGATCGACGACAACGAGCTCGAGGCGGACCTCACCCTCGGCGCGACCACCGAGCTCATCGAAGCGAAGCTCGGCTAGCTCCACCGCTCCACCGCTCCACGACCTCTACCGAGAGCAGGGATCATGCAGATCAGCGAAGTCACCGGCCAGGAGATCGGCGCCACCGTCGAAGGGTTCGACCACACCACCGCCTCCGCGGAGGACATCGAGGCCATCAAGAAGGCCGTCTACACCCGGAAGATCGTGGTCCTGAAGGACCAGTACCTGGAGCCCGAGCCGTTCCTGCAGCTCGGCAAGGCGTTCGGCCGTCCCGAGACGTACTACGAGCCCATGTACAAGCATCCCGAGGTCGAGGAGATATTCGTCTCCTCCAACGTGCCCAAGGACGGCAAGCAGATCGGCGTGCCGAAGACCGGCAAGTTCTGGCACGCGGACTACCAGTTCATGCCCGACCCGTTCGGCCTGACGTTCATCTACCCCCAGGTCATCCCCGAGAAGAACCGGGGGACCTACTTCATCGACATGGGCAAGGCGTACGAGGGGCTCTCCGACGACCTCAAGCAGGAGGTGGCGGGCACCTTCTCCCGGCACTCGGTGCGCAAGTACTTCAAGATCCGGCCCACGGACGTCTACCGGCCGCTCTCGGAGATCATCGAGGAGGTCGACACCAAGACCCCGCCCGTGGTCCAGCCCAGCACCTTCACCCACCCCATGACCGGTGAAACGATCCTCTACAACAGCGAGGGCTTCACCGTCGACATGGTGGACGAGCACGGCAAGCCGCTGGAGGGCGACCTCCTCCAGCGTCTCTTCGAGGCGACCGGCCAGCTCGACGACACCTTCGAGCACGCCAACATCCACCTCCAGACCTTCGAGAAGGGCGACCTGCTGGTCTGGGACAACCGCAGCCTGATCCACCGGGCCCGGCACACCACCACCCCGGAGCCCGTGGTCTCCTTCCGGCTGACCATCCACGACACGCACAAGCTCTACGACGAGGCCGTCTGACGATGACCGCGCCTGTACAGCACACACCGCCGGCGCAGGACTACGGCAACGACGAGGAACTGCTGCCCCTGGTGCTGCGGCCGTACAAGCCGCACTGCAAGTACCTGCTGTCCGCGGCGGTGAGCACCCGGTCCAGCCTGGTGTCCGCGCGGTGCGAGCTGGCCATCCCGGAGTCCTGCTACATCGACGACACCGGCCATCTCAACGCCGTCGAAGTCAACATCAGCTACAACCAGATGATGTACTACACCGTCGCCAAGGCGGTGAAGGAAGGGCTCCTGGAGGAGTTCGCGGGCTGGTCGATGGACGACTACTGGCGCCACCAGCTCCCCGACATCCTCATCGCCCGCTTCAGCGGCAGTTTCCGGCGCCCCATCAACGCACGCTCGTTCTTCGGCGAGATCGAGTTCCTGTCCGTGGAGCGGCGCTCGCCGGGCGGGGAGCCGCTGCTCGTCGCCGAGACCGCCTACCGGTACTGGGACGACGCGGGCGGCCGGTGCGACGGCTCCGTGAAACTCGCGTTCGTCAACGCCCCGTAGCCGCGCGCGGCCATCACATCCCGGCGTGCCGCCGCCCCTTCCGGTGGTGGCACGCCCCCCGGCAGACCGAGAGCACACCGAGAGGCAGACCCGCCCATGGCCGAACCGTCCGCGCCCGGGACACCCGGCGACAGGCTGCACCACCCCCTGCTCACCACCCTCGTGGAGACCGCGCGCTTCCACGCCGAGCACCGCCCGGAGGTCACCGCGGTCGTCTGCGAGGACCGCGAAACCAGCTACGCCCGGCTGCACCGGGAGAGCAACCGCATCGCCCATGCCCTCCGGGCGGCGGGCGCGGCGCCCGGCGCCCGGATCGCCTATCTGGGCAAGGAGTCCGAGCACTACTACGAGATCCTCTTCGGCTGTGCCAAGAGCGAGACCGTCCTGGTCCCCATCAACTGGCGGCTGACCGCCCCCGAGGTCAGCCATATCCTCCAGGACTCCGGCAGCGAACTGCTCTTCCTGGAGGACGAGTTCGCCGGCGTCCTCGACCGGCTGCCGACGGCACCGCCGAAGACGGTGGTCCGGCTGGCCCCGGGCGACGGCCCGGCCGCCTGGACGGCGGGCCGTCCGGACACCGAACCCGAGTCGTCCGCGACGCCGGACACACCGGTCGCCCAGCTCTACACCAGCGGCACCACCGGCCTGCCCAAGGGCGTCGTCCTCGCGCACCGGAGCTTCTTCGCCGTCCGCGACGCCCTGGCGAGCGAGGGGCTCGACTGGATCGACCAGCGGACCGATGATGTCGCGCTGGTCGGCATCCCCGGCTTCCACGTCGGCGGACTGTGGTGGGCGACCCAGAACTTCAACGCGGGCGTGACCGTGGTGTCGATGCGGGCCTTCGCACCCCGGGAGGCGATCGACCTCGTCCGGGACCGGGGCATCACCACCGCATGCGTCGTCCCCGCGATGCTGCGGATGATGCTGGGCGAACCCGGGGTGAAGCCGGACGACTTCACCACCCTCCGCAAGATCGTCTACGGCGGGTCGCCGATCTCCGAGGCCCTTCTCGAAGAGAGCCTGGCCGTGTTCGGCAGCGAGTTCGCCCAGATCTACGGGCTGACCGAGACCGGCAACACCGCCGTCTGCCTGCCGCCCGCCGACCATGTCCCCGGCCACCCCCGGATGAAGGCCGCAGGACACCCCTACCCGGGGATCCTCAGCAAGGTCCTCGACGGTGACGGCAAGGAGCTGCCGGCGGGTTCCGTCGGCGAGATCTGCCTGGCCACACCGGCCCGGATGGTCGAGTACTGGGGACTGCCCGGCAAGACCGCCGAGACCCTCGTCGACGGCTGGATCCACACCGGCGACGCCGGATACGTCGACGAGGACGGCTACGTCTTCATCCAGGACCGCATCAAGGACGCCATCCTCGTCGCGGGCGAGAACGTCTACCCCGCCGAAATCGAGAACGCCCTGGAGCGTCACCCCGGAGTGGCCGAGGCGGTCATCGTGGGCGCCCCCGACGAGCGGTGGGGCGAGAAGGTCCATGCCTTCGTGGTACCCGTCGCCGGGCAGGAACCCGCCCCGCGCGACCTGCACCGGTTCCTCGTCGACCGGCTGGCCGCCTTCAAACTGCCCGCGGCCTACGAGTTCATCGAGCACGTACCGCGCAATCCCAGCGGCAAGATCCTCCGCCGCGAACTGCGCGATCGCTTCTGGAGCGACGCCGACCGCAAGGTCAACTGACCCGGATCCGCTCCTCCCCCTGCGGCTAACCAAGAGAGAACACCATGCCCGAGCCCTTGACGCTGGCCGCCTTCCGCGCGGATCTGGCGGAGTTCCTTCATCAGCAACCGGACGAGGTCGACCTGGACGAAAGCCCACTCGACGCGGGCCTGGACTCGCTGCGCATCACCACCCTCGCCGAACGATGGCGCGGTGCCGGTGCCGAGGTGAGCTTTGTGGAGCTCGCCGAGCGCACCTCCTTCGGCGAGTGGTGGAAGCTGCTGTCCGAACGCCAGGCGGGAGCGGCTGATGCCGACGTCTGACCCCCGCGCCGAACGCCGGCCGCTCCTCACGGCCCAGGAGGGCATCTGGGCCGGGCACCACCTCGACCCGGACAGCCCGGCCTACAACACCGCCGAGTACGTGCACATCCACGGTCCGGTGGACCCGGTGGTCTTCGAGAAGGCCCTGCGGCACACCGTCGCGGAGACCGAGGCCCTGAACGTCCGCTTCGTCACCGACGAGACCGGCCGGCCCTGGCAGGTGAGCGACCCCGGTATCGAGTGGGAGCCGCACCTCACCGACCTGACCGGCGAGGACGATCCGCACCGGGCCGCCCTCGCCTGGATGGCCCGGGACATCGACCGGCCCCTCGACCTGACCCGCGACCCGGTCTTCGGCCATGCCCTGCTCCGTACGGCGCCCGGCGAGTACCTCTGGTACCACCGCGTCCACCACATCGCGCTGGACGGGTTCGGCCTCTCCCTGGTCGCCCGCCGGGTGGCGGAGGTGTACACCGCCCTGGTGGCCGACGCCCCGCTGGGCGAGAGCGGCTTCGGCACCCTGGAGTCGGTCCGGGAGGAGGAGGCCGCCTACCTCGGCTCGGAGCGCTTCGCGAAGAACCGCGCCTACTGGACCGGGCGGTTCGGGGACCGCCCGGCGGTTCCCAGCCTCACCACCGAACAGGCGCTGCCCGCCCGTACCTTCCTGCGCCGGGTCGTCGACCTGGATCCCGCCGAAACGGCACGGCTGCGCGCCGTCGCCGCCGAACTCTCGGTGACCTGGTCGGATCTGCTGCTCGCCGTCACCGCCGCCTATGTCCACCGGGTCAGCGGCGCCCCCGAGGTCGTGCTGAGCCTGCCCTCGATGGGCCGGCTCGGCTCGGTGTCCCTGCGGGTGCCCTCCATGGTCCGCAACATCCTGCCCCTGCGTATCGCGGTGGGCGAGCAGGACGGCCTGCGGGACCTGGCCGTCAGGGTGGCCGAGGAACTGCGGGCGGGCCGGCCGCACCAGAGGTACCGCTACGAACAGCTCCGGCGGGACCTGAAGCTGGTCGGCGGCAAGCGGCGCCTGTCGGGACCCGGTGTGAACATCATGCCGTTCGAGTACGACCTCCGGTTCGGCGGCGCGCGCAGCACGGTCCACAACGTCTCCGCGGGACCCGTCGACGACCTCGCGGTCAATGTGTACGACCGTGCCGAAGGCGCGGGCCTGCGTATCGCCCTCGACGCCAACCCGGAGCTGTACGACGAGGCGGGACTGGCCGCGCACCAGCGGGAGCTGCTGGCGCTGCTGCGGGAGGCGCTGGCCGAGCCGGACCGGCCGATCGGCCGGAGCCCGTACACCGTCCTGGACGGCGGACCGCTGCCCGGACCGGCCCGGCCGGTGCTGGGCCTGATCGCCGACCACGCCGCGCGGCGCGGTGGCGCCACGGCCGTCGAGCACGACGGCCGGAGCATCACCTACGCCGAACTGTTCGGCTCGGCTCGGCAGCTCGCGCGGCGCCTCACCGCCGGTGGCGCGGGCCCCGGCGCCGTGGTGGCCGTCGCCCTGCCGCGCGGTATCGACGCGGTCACCGCGATCCTGGCCGTCCTGCTCTCCGGCGCCGCGTACTGCCCGCTCGACCCCGACGCGCCGGAGACGAGGACCCGGGCGCTCCTGGAGAGCGCCGGGCCGTCGCTGGTCCTCACCCATACCGCGCAGGCCGGGCGGTTCGCGGACCGCCCCACCCTGCTGCTGGACGCCCCCGGCGACGGTGCCGAGGCGCCCCTCGCCCCGGCCGGCACGGCCGACGACCTGGCCTATCTCATCCACACCTCGGGCTCCACCGGGCGGCCCAAGGGGGTGGAGATCAGCCACGGCGCGCTGGCCGTGTTCGTCGCCGGTGCCGCGCACCGCTACGGCCTGCACCGCGACGACCGGGTCCTGCAGTTCGCGCCCCTGCACTTCGACGCCAGTGTCGAGGAGGTCTTCCTCACCCTGTGCACCGGTGCCACCCTCGTCGTCCGCACCCGCGAGATGACCGAGTCGCTGCCCCGGTTCCTGCGGGACACCGACCGGCTGCGGATCAGCGTGCTGGACCTGCCCACGGCGTACTGGCACGAGCTGTCCTACGCCCTGTCCACCGGCACCGTGCCGCTGCCCGGCGGAGTGCGCGCCGTCATCATCGGCGGCGAGGCCGCGCTGCCCGAACGCGTCGAGCGCTGGCGGAGCACGGTCGGCACCTCGGTGCGGCTGTTCAACACCTACGGTCCGACCGAGGCGACGGTCGTGGCCACGGTCGCCGACCTGCACGAGACACCCGCGGACCCCGGTGACGTACCGATCGGCACCCCGCTGCCCGGGATGCGCGCCGCGGTCGTCGACGGCGAACTCCATCTGATCGGCGACGCGCTCGCCCTGGGCTACCGCGGGGCGGACGCACCGGACGACTCCCGGTTCACCACGCTCGCACAACTGCCCGGCAGTCCGCGGGCCTTCCGCACCGGCGACCTGGTGCGCGTGGGGGCCGACGGTCAGCTGCGGTTCCTCGGACGGGCGGACGACGAGTTCAAGATCAGCGGACACCGGGTCCACCCCTCCGAGGTCGAGGCGGCCCTGCTCGCCCAGCCGTACGTCCGCGAGGCCGCCGTGGTCGGACAGGTCCTGCCGGACGGGACCCGGCGGCTCGCCGCCCATATCGTCGCGGAGGACCCCCGGCCCACCGCGGCCGAGGTGCGGGAGGGGCTGCGGAAGGTCCTCCCGGCGGCCATGGTCCCGTCCGCCGTGGAGTTCACCGGCCGGCTGCCCCGCACCAGCACCGGGAAGATCGACCGGAAGGCCCTCGGCACCGTCGTCGCGGAGCGGACCGCCCCGGCGGAGGAGACCGGCGGGCTGGAGGCGGCCATCACCCGGATCTGGTCCCAGGTCCTGGGGGTCGAGGGCATGACGCCCGAGGACGACTTCTTCGACCTCGGCGCCCAGTCGCTCCAGGCCATCCAGGTCGCCAACCGGCTCGGCGCGGAGCTGGCACGGGAGGTCCGGGTCGCCTGGCTCTTCGAGCATCCGACGGCCGCCGACCTGGCGCACCGTCTGGAGGGCCGCGGGGAGACCCCGGCCGCCGCGGCCCTCTCGGAGACCGTCGTGGCCGATGCCGTACTGGACGACGACATCCGGCCCGGCGCCGCGCCGCGCCCGGCCGGCCCACCGCGCACCGTCCTGCTCACCGGTGCCACCGGCTTCGTCGGCCCCCATCTGCTGGCCGAGCTGCTCCGTACCACCGACGCCGAGATCGTCTGCCCGGTCCGGGCCGCGACCCCCGACGAGGCCGCGGACCGGATCCGGCAGGCCCTGGCGGCCCAGGAGATTCCGCTGCCGGACGGCGCCGAGCGGATCACCGCGGTCCCCGCCGACCTCTCCCGCCCCGACCTGGGTCTCGGGGCCGACCGGCTGGCGCGGCTCGCCGAGGTCTGCGACGCCGTCGTCCACAACGCGGCGACGGTCAGCATCATGCGCGACTACGGCAGCCTGCGCGCCGCCAACACCGACTCCACCCGGCTGCTGCTGCGGATGGCGTCCGCGCGGTCCGTCCCGGTGCATCTGGTGTCGACCCTGTCGGTGGCCCCGCCCCGGAGCAGCAGTCCCGAGGTGCCCGAGGCGTTCATCCCCGCGCATCCGGGCCTGATCAGCGGCTACCAGCAGTCCAAGTGGGCATCCGAACGCCTGCTGGAGCAGGCCGCCGAACGCGGTCTCCCGGTCACCCTGCACCGGCTGGGCCGGGTGACGGGCGCCGCGGACACCGGCCAGGTGAACCGGCGGGACTTCCTGTTCAGCGTGCTGGCCTCCGGTATCCCCGCCGGGATCGTGCCCGAACTGTTCGACGCCGAGGTGTGGACCCCGGCGGACTACGTCGCCCGCGCCGTCGTACGGCTGTCGCTGACCGCCGAACCCGGGTCCGTGTTCAACCACGCCCCCGTCGAGCCGGTCCGCCTGGCGGACGTCTACGACTGGGTGCGGGAGTACGGGTACGACGTCAAGCGGCTCCCGCTGGGGCAGTGGCGCAGGGAACTGCCCCGCTCGGCCGATGTGGCGGCGACCACCGGCGCCTTCTTCGACTCCTTCACCGTCGACGAGGACACCGAGCCCGAGCTGGGACTGGGCCGGGTCCGGGCGGACCGGGTGCTGCGCGGTCTCGAAGGCACCGGTATCAGCTGCCCGCGGGCCGACCGGACGCTGGTGTTCCGATACCTGGACCACTGCGTGGAAAAGGGCATCCTGCCGGCCCCCGGCAGCCGGAAGGTCTGACCTTCCGGGAACTCCGGCCCACCCCGCACCGACTACTTGGGCGGAGTCTTCCCCGCCCCAAGGAGATCGTGTGCAGACGAAACGGACCGCTGCCGTGGTCCTGGCCGGTGCCCTGTGCCTGGCCACCACCACGGCATGCGGGGCCTCGTCGGCCCCGGCGGACAAGTCCGCCGGGGGCGCGAGTGCCCCCGGATATCCGGTCACCATCGAGAACTGCGGCCGGACCACCACCTACACCAAGGCCCCGAGCCGGGTGGTGGTCATGAACGGCGCGTCCGTCGCCGAGGTCTCCTCCCTGCTGGCGCTGGGCCTCGGCGACCGCGTCGTCGCGAACCAGCAGTCCTACGGCCGCTCCGAGGTCCCCGGCCGGGCCGCGGCCATCAAGAAGCTGGCCACCGGCGACATCAAGCTCAACGACGCCTACGACGTCCCCCGCGAGGCGATGCTGGGCCTGGCCCCGGACCTGGTGCTGTCCACCACGTCGTACGGCTTCGACGCCAAGAACGGCTTCGCCACCCGCGACGATCTCAAGGCCGTCGGTGCCCACACCTACGTGTCCCCGCAGGGCTGCGACCAGGACACCTCCCGGATGACGGTCGAGGACAGCTACCAACTCCTGCGCGACCTCGGGAAGGTCTTCAACGTCGGCGACCGCGCCGAGAAGCTCATCGCCGACTCCCGGAAGCGGATCGCCGAGGTGTCGGCGAAGGTGAAGGCAGAGAAGAAGCCCAAGGTCATGGTCGTCTTCTCCAATATGAGCATGGGCGGCAACGACTTCAGCTCCATCGCCGCCCACGGCATCTGGAACGACGTCCTCGCCAAGGCGGGCGGCAGCAACGTCTTCGCCGCCGCCTCCCGGACCGCCTTCGCGGACCTCAGCAAGGAGAAGGTCGCGGCCGAGCAGGTGGACGCCCTCGTGGTGATCAGCTACAACGACCCGGATCCCGAGGCGTACGCCCGCAAACTGCTTAAGGAGTTCCCCCAGTGGCCGGCCGCCAAGAACAAGCGCTCCCTCGTGCTGTCCGACTCGATCTACCTCGGGCCCAGCAACGATCTGGCCGTAGCGGCGATCGCCGGGATGCTGCACCCGAAGAACTTCTGAAACACCCCGGCCGGCGCCGCCGGCCGAACTCCGCCCTGGTGCTGGTGGCCCTGGTGGCCGTACTGCTGGGCGCCATGATGGTGGCGATCAGCATCGGCGCCGTGACCGTACCGCTGGCCGAGGTCTGGCAGATCATCTGGTACCGGGTCACCGGCCGCGGGGCGGTCACCGACCCCGCGACGGACCAGATCGTCTGGAACTTCCGCACTCCGCGCGTCGTACTGGCGGCGCTGGTCGGCGCCGGTCTGGCCGTCGCCGGAGTGGTCCTGCAGGCCGTCGTCGCCAACCCGCTCGCCGACCCGTACGTCCTGGGCGTCTCGTCCGGCGCGTCGCTCGGGGCGGTCCTCGTCATCACCCTCACCAGCGGCGCGCTCGGCGGCCTCGGCGTGTCCTCGGCGGCCTTCCTCGGGGCCGCGCTGGCGGCCGCCCTGGTCTTCTTCCTCGGCCGGAAGCAGGGGCGGCTCGCACCGACCCGCCTGGTGCTGTCCGGGGTCGCCGTGGGCTATCTGTTCCTGGCCGCCACCAGCTATCTCCAGCTCCAGGCCACCCCGACCGAACTGCGCACCGTGATGTTCTGGATGCTGGGCAGCGTCGCCGGTGCCCAGTGGGGACAACTGCCGCTCGTCACCACCGTTGTGATCACCACCACCGTGGTCCTGACCCTCTTCGGCCGGCGCCTCAACACCCTGCTCGTCGGAGACGAGTCCGCCACCGCCCTCGGCGTCGACGTCCACCGGCTGCGGGCCGTACTGCTGGCGCTCTCCTCCCTGGTGACCGGCGCGGTCATCGCCGTCGCCGGCGGCATCGGTTTCGTCGGCCTGATGATCCCGCACCTGGTGCGCCTCACGACCGGCGCCGACCACCGCAGACTGCTCCCCCAGGCTGCCCTGGTCGGCGCCATCTACCTGGTCGTCGTCGACCTGCTCGCCCGGACCGTCCACCGCCCCAACGAGCTGCCGCTCGGTATTCTCACCGCCCTGTTCGGAGCGCCCTTCTTCCTCTGGCTGCTGCGCCGCAACAAGAGCCTGGACACCGCATGAAGCTGACCGTCGAACAGATCCACGTCGAACTCGGCCACCGTCCGGTACTCCACGACGTGAACCTGGAGGCCGGGCCCGGCGACATCGTCGGCCTCGTCGGACCCAACGGCAGCGGGAAGTCCACCCTGCTGCGCACCGTCTACCGTTCGCTGCGGCCCCACCGCGGTGTGGTCCGCGTGGACGGCGACGACGTCTGGGGACTGACCGCGCGCGGCTCCGCCCGCCGCACCGCCGCCGTCCTCCAGGACGCCGGCGGCAGCCCGGCCGGCATGTGCGTCAACGAGGCCGTGGCCCTCGGCCGCACCCCGCACCACGGCCTCGTCGGCCGCGACAGCCCCGAGGACCACGAGGCCGTGGAGGAGGCCCTCGACCTCTGCGGGATCCGGCATATGGCCGAACGCGACATCACCTGTCTCTCCGGCGGCGAGCGCCAGCGGGTACTGCTGGCCCGCGCCCTCGCGCAGCGCCCCCGGCTCCTCGTCCTCGACGAGCTGACCAACCATCTGGACGTACGCGCCCGCTTCGAACTCCTCGACCTCATCCGGGGCACCGGCATCACCACCCTCGCCGTCCTCCACGACCTCGACCTGGCCGCCCGCCTCTGCGACCACCTGGTGGCGCTCGACGAGGGCCGGGTGGTGGCCGCGGGCCCGGTCCTGGAGGTCCTGACACCCGAACTGCTGCGCCGGGTGTTCGGCGTGGCCGCCACCGCCGACCGCCACGCCGACGGCGTCGTACGCATCACCTACGCGGCACAGCCCCTGGCCCTGGAGCAGTTGTCCGAGGTCAGAGTGAGCTGACGGGGCGGCCGTACCGGACCCTCCCGACAGACGCGCACGACCCGTACGACCCGTACGACTTGTGCGAACCGTACGACTTGTGCGAGCTGTGCGACCCAACAGCACTGACAGACCCGTCGGCCCGGTGGATCCGGGCCGACGGGTACGGCCCGGTGGCCGCCCCGGAAGGAGCGGATCGGACGAGCGGGGGGGGGGGGGAGAGGGTGGGAGTGTTGGGGTATATGT
>NZ_JBSFNQ010000054.1:0-54573 GCF_053981115.1 Streptomyces sp. NPDC003691
TGGCCCGGCTGGGAGGACTGCGCCGTACCGCCCGCCGCCCTCGGCGCCTATCTGCGCGACCTCCGGTCCGGGCCGCCCGGCAGCGTTTCCGTACGTCCCGTGGTGGGTCCGCCCGCCGCGGGACGTACGTGTACCGGGGGCCGCCGGAGCCGTACCCACATGGTGCCGGGAACGTCGGCACCGTACGCGCGCGTGTTTCGCGGGACGGTCGGGTCCGTACGCACGGGAGCACGGCCGCGGTACGGCTCAGCGCACCGCCTCCGCCGCCGCCCGCCCCGCCGCGCGCCCCGAGAAGATGCAGCCGCCGAGGAACGTGCCCTCCAGCGAGCGGTAGCCGTGCACACCGCCGCCGCCGAACCCGGCGGCCTCCCCCGCCGCGTACAGCCCGGCCAGCGGTGTGCCGTCCGCCCCCAGGACCCGCGAGGACAGGTCCGTCTCCAGCCCGCCCAGGGATTTGCGGGTCAGCACCCGGAGCCGTACGGCGATCAGCGGACCGGCCGACGGATCGAGGATCCGGTGCGGCGCCGCGGTCCTGATCAGCTTGTCGCCCAGATACCTCCGGGCCCCGCGGACCGCCGTGACCTGGAGGTCCTTGGTGAAGGGATTGCGGATCTCGCGGTCCCGGGCGACGATCTCGCGGCGCAGCACCGTCTCGTCGATCAGTTCGTCGCCGGTGAGCGCGTTCATCCCGCGCACCAGGGCCGCCAGATCGTGCTCCACCACGAAGTCCGCGCCGTGCTCCATGAAGGCGCGGACCGGCCCGGGGACGTCCGCGCGGGCCCGTTCGATCACCCCGCGTACCGAGCGTCCCGTCAGATCGGGGTTCTGCTCGGAACCGGAGAGTGCGAACTCCTTGCCGATGATCTTCCGGTCGAGTACGAACCAGGTGTGGTCGTAACCCGAGGTCACGATGTGTTCCAGAGTGCCCAGGGTGTCGAAGCCGGGGAAGAGCGGGACGGGCAGCCGCCGTCCGCGGGCGTCGACCCAGAGCGACGAGGGGCCGGGCAGGATCCGGATGCCGTGCCGGGCCCAGACCGGGTTCCAGTTCTGGATGCCCTCGGTGTAGTGCCACATCCGGTCCTGGTTGACATGGCTGGCACCGGCGCGCTCGGCGATTCCCAGCATCAGCCCGTCGACATGGGCCGGAACGCCCGAGAGCATCGTGCGCGGCGGTGCCCCCAGCCGCCCCGGCCACTGCGCGCGGACCAGCTCGTGGTTGCCGCCGATACCGCCCGAGGCGATGATCACGGCCTGGGCCCGGAACTCGAAGGCCCCGGCCACCTCCCGGCTGCTGGCGGTGCCGCGTTCGGCCGGGGACGGCTCCAGCACCTCGCCGCTGACGGTGTCCAGGGTGCCGCCGGTCCGGCCGAGGCCGGTGACCCGGTGCCGGAAGCGGAGCCGGACGAGACCGCGGGCCACACCCTCGCGCACCCGCCGCTCGAAGGGGGCGACCAGACCGGGTCCGGTCCCCCAGGTGATGTGGAAGCGGGGTACCGAGTTGCCGTGGCCGGTGGCTCCGTAACCGCCGCGTTCGGCCCAGCCGACGACGGGGAAGAAGCGGACTCCGCGCTCGCGCAGCCAGGGCCGCTTCTCCCCGGCGGCGAAGTCGAGATAGGCGTCGGCCCACCGGCGCGGCCAGCGGTCCTCCGCCTCGCGGTCGAACCCGGCGGTGCCCAGCCAGTCCTGGCGGGCGAGGTCCAGGCTGTCCCGGATGCGCAGCCGCCGCTGTTCGGGCGAGTCGACCAGGAAGAGTCCGCCGAAGGACCAGTGCGCCTGACCGCCGAGCGACTGCTCGGGCTCCTGGTCCACCAGGATGACGGTACGCCCGGCGGCGACGAGTTCGGCGGTGGCCACCAGCCCGGCCAGGCCGGCCCCGATCACGATCACGTCAGCGTCGTACGCCATGGGTCTCCGTCTCCGTGCCGGTGCGGTGTCGGGACGATCCTCGGTACGGGCCAGGGGCATGTCAACAGGTCCGCCGCCCGGGCGGGGAGACCGTCCACCGCCGGTTCCGATGATCATCCCGCGGGTATCGTGCGCCGCATGGGGCTGCCGATACGGAAGCGAAAGCAGATGTGGATGCGAATGTCGATGCGCATGCGGAACCGGGCGGCTGATCCGGGCCGGTGCGGGCACCGGGCGGACGGATGACGGGCCGGGTACGGAGCCTGCGGCTCTGGTTCTCGCCCGAACGGATGCGGGCGGAGGGGCGGACGCCCGACTACCGCTTCTCGCTGGCCAATGAGCGGACCTTCCTGGCCTGGCTCCGTACGGCGCTCGCGCTGATAGGGGGCGGATTCGCGGTCGACCAGTTCCTGCCCGAACTGCGCTGGGCGGTCCGGGCCGCGATGGCGCTGGGGCTGCTGGCGGCCGGGGTGCTCTGCGCGCTGCGGGCGGTCAACCACTGGGTGCGGTGCGAGCAGGCGATGCGGCGCGGCGAGGACCTGCCGGTCTCCCGGCTCCCGGCGGTGCTGAGTCTGGTGGTCGCGCTGGTGGCGCTGATCATGGTGGCCGTGGTGCTGCTGGGGTGGGACGGGAACCGTTGACGGCGGCCGGCGCGGAGGGCGGTGAGCGGGAGCGGGATCCCGGGCTCCAGCCGGAGCGGACCCGGCTCGCCTGGCGGCGTACGGCTCTGGCGTTCACCGTGGTGGCGGTACTGGCGGCCCGTCAGGCGGCGGGCGGGGACACCATGGACGCGACCGCGTCGGCGGCCTGGGCGGCCGCGATGCTGGTGTGGCTGGCGTTCCTGGGGGTGGCCGGCCGCCGGACCCGCGCCCTGGGCACCGCACGCCCGGCGGCCCTGTCGTCCCGTACCGCCCTGGCGGCGGCGGGCTGCACGGTGGCACTCGCGGTCGCCGCGGTCACACTGCTGCGCTGAACCCGGGGCGCCGGGCGGCAGCCGTGGTACCGGTACCGCGGGCAGGGACGGCACGCCCGGTGGTCCGCCGGGCCGGGACGGGCGGCTCCCCCGCGCGGCACCTTGTCCGGGCGGGACCGTATCCCGGGCGGGACCCTTCCGCGCGGCGCCGTATCCGGGCGGCGCCGCATCCCGGGCGGGACCCTTCCGCGCGGCACCGCATCCCCGGCGCACGGCCGCGGCCCGGCGCCACCGGCACTCGGCCGCACCCCGTCCGCCCCGGCGCGCGCGGATGTGCTCCTCGCGCGTACTCCGGCACGCCCCCGGCGCACCCCCTGGACTCCATACCGACCGGTCGGTCATCATCGGTTGGTCCGTCCCTTCGCTCTCGGAGGTGGCTCCGATGCGTTCCGAATCCCCGCCCGGCCTCGACCCGGTACGCCTCCGCGACCTCCTCGACCGCGAACGTCCCGGGCTGGTGACCGGCCCCCTGACCGCCGAGCTGATCGAGGGCGGCCGCTCCAATCTCACCTACGCCGTCGGCGACGGCGGCACGCGTTGGGTCGTACGCCGTCCGCCGCTCGGGCACGTCCTGGCGACCGCGCACGACATGCGGCGCGAGTTCCGGGTGATCAGCGCCCTGCACCCGACCCCCGTCCCGGTGCCCCGGCCGCTGCTGCTGTGCGAGGACGAGTCGGTGACCGGCGCGCCCTTCTATGTCATGGAGTACGCCCCGGGGACCGCGTACCGCACCGCGGAGCAGCTCGCCGCCCTCGGCCCCGAGCGCACCAGGACCGTCCTCCTCGGACTGCTGGACACCCTCGTCGACCTGCACGCGGTCGCCCCCGAGGCCGCCGGGCTCCAGGACTTCGGCCGCCCCGACGGCTTTCTCGACCGGCAGCTGCGGCGCTGGGGCAAACAACTGGCCGCCTCCCGCAGCCGCGACCTCGACGGGATCGACGAACTGCACGCGGAGCTCGGCCGGGCCCTGCCCGAGTCGCCCGCGCCCGCCGTCGTCCACGGCGACTACCGCCTCGACAACGTTCTCGTCGGACCGGACGACCGCATCACCGCCGTACTGGACTGGGAGATGTCCACCCTCGGCGACCCGCTGACCGACCTGGGGCTGCTGGCGATGTACAGCACCCCCCTGGAGCAGCCCCCCGACTCACCGCTGAGCAGCGGCGCGGCGGCGCCCGGCCACCCCCCGGCCGCCGAGCTGGTCGCCCGGTACGCCGAACGCTCCGGCCGCGACGTCCGCGCCATCTCCTGGTACACCGCCTTCGCCTGGTTCAAGCTGGCGGTGATCCTGGAGGGCATCCACTACCGGTTCGGTCTCGGGCTGACCGTCGGCCCCGGCTTCGACCGGATCGGCGCGCTGGTCCCGCTGTTCGTCGGGCACGGCCTGGCCACCCTGCGGCAGGGCTGATCCGTGGACTTCGCGTTCGACGGGCGGACCGAGGAACTCCGGGCGCGGCTCGGGGCGTTCATGACGGAGTGCGTCCTGCCGGCCGAACCGCTGGCCGAGGAGCAGCGCGCGAGGGCGGCCTCCCCCTGGGAGACCCCGCCGGTGCTGGCGGAGCTGACGGCGGAGGCCCGCCGCCGGGGGCTGTGGAACCTGTTCCTGCCCGACGGGCGGTACGGGCGGTACGGCGCCGGGCTGACCAATCTCCAGTACGCGCCGCTGGCTGAGCTGACCGGCCACAGCCCCGAGCTGGGACCGGCGGCCGTCAACTGCTCGGCCCCCGACAGCGGGAACATGGAGCTGCTCGCGGAGTTCGGTACGGCCGGGCAGCGCGAGCGCTGGCTGGAGCCGCTGCTGGCGGGCCGGATCCGCTCGGCCTTCGCGATGACGGAACCGGATGTGGCCTCGTCGGACGCGCGCAATGTCCGGACCCGGATCGCGCGGGACGGCGACTGCTATGCCGTCAGCGGAAGGAAGTGGTACATCTCCGGTGCCATGAACCCGGACTGCGCGGTCTTCGTGGTGATGGGCGTGACCGACCCGGACTGCCCCGACGTCCGGCGCCGCCACTCCATGGTGCTGGTGCCGCGGGACGCGCCGGGGGTACGGATCGTCCGGGCGATGACGGTGTACGGCTACCAGGACCATGCCCACGGCGGCCACGCCGAAGTGGTGTTCGAGGACGTCCGGGTCCCGGCGGACCAGCTGGTCGGCGAGGAGGGCGGCGGCTTCGCGATCGCCCAGGCCCGGCTGGGGCCCGGCCGGATCCACCACTGCATGCGGCTGATCGGGATGGCCGAGCGGGCGATCGCCCTGATGTGCGAGCGGGCGGTGTCCCGTACCGCGTTCGGCGGTCCGCTGGCGGACCAGGGGGTCGTCCGGAACTGGATCGCCGATGCCCGGGTCACCGTCGAGCAGCTGCGGCTGCTCGTCCTCAAGACGGCCTGGCTGATGGACACCGCTGGCAACCGGGGCGCGCACACCGAGATCCAGGCCATCAAGATCGCGACCCCGCGCGCGGTCGTGGACATCCTCGACCGGGCCGTACAGCTCCACGGTGCCGCCGGGGTGGGCCAGGACACCCCGCTGGCCCGGCTGTGGGCGGCCGCCCGCACCCTCCGGCTGGCCGACGGGCCGGACGAGGTCCACCAGCGGTCGCTCGCCCGCCGCGAGCTGCGGCGGTACGGCTGACCGCCCGTCCCGGCCGGGCCCGGGGGCCGGTCGTCAGGGGCGCAGGGCCCGCATCAGCAGGTCCGCGAGATGGTCCGCGATCTGCTCCTTGGTCAGCGGGCCGTCCGGGCGGTACCAGGTCGGCAGATGGTGGACGGAGCCGAAGTGGTAGTCGACCACCAGATCGGCCGGGGTCGCCGTGGCGAAGACCCCGCTCGTCTGGCCCTCTTCCACCAGCGCCCGGAACCGTTCGTGGTAGCGCCTGCGCTCCGCCCGTACCTGCTTGTTCTTCGCGGGCGAGAGATGGTGCATCGAGCGGAAGAAGATATGCGCGTCCTGGAGGTTCTCGATGGTGGTGACGACCACGTCCGCGGCGGCGGCGCGCAGCCGGACGTCGACCGGCGCGTCGGCGCGGGCGAAGGCGTCGAGCCGCTCCTGCTGGAGGCGGAGCATCCGCCCGTACACCTCCCCGAGGAGGTCCTCCTTGGAGTCGAAGTAGTGGTAGAGCGCGCCCTTGGTGACGCCCGCGGCTTCGACGATCTCCTGTACGGAGGTCTTGTCGTAGCCGTGTTCGGCGAAGAGCCGGGTGGCGGCGGACAGCAGTTTCCGCGGTACGGGGGTGTGGTCCCCGTCCGTCGTCCTCGCCATGCCCTCGACCGCCTTCCGTCTTCCGTCTCGTTCGCCGTACCGCCCCGGGGGTTCCCCGCGGGGTGCGGGGCCGGTTCTCCGCGGGCTGCGGGGCCGCCCGTCCGGGGATCCTCCCACCGGTCCCGCCCGTCCCGCCCGTCCCGTTCCGCCCCGGCGCCCCGCCGGTTCTCCCCCGTGCCGTCCGGCGGGCCCGGGACAGGGCGACAGACTAAGCAGTCGGTCATCAACCGGGAAGAGGAACGCCCCTCCGCGTCGTTCCCCCGCCGCACCCGGCCGCGCTAGCGTGCGCAGCACACGAAGGATCACCGGTACCGGGGTAACGCCCGCGTACGGCAGTGACAGCAGGGACAACGGAGACACCAGGTACGCCGAAGAGAGCCTGAGGAGTCGTATGAGCTTGTCCAGACGGGGACTTCTGGCCGCGAGCGGGGCGGCCGGGGCACTCGCCGCCACCGGGTCCGCGGCCCGCGCGGACGACGAGGGAGGCGGGGGTTCCGGCGACCGGCCGGGACCCGGGCGGCGCGGCCGGGTCCGCACCGGCTTCGACCGGCTCGCGGCCGAGGGGTACGCCCGGCTCGCCGGGGAACGCGTGGGTGTGGTCACCAACGCGACCGGGGTGACCGCCTCCGTACGCCATATCGTCGATGTGATGCACGCCGACGACCGGGTGGACCTCGTCGCGGTCTTCGGCCCCGAGCACGGATTCCGCGGCACCGCCCAGGCGGGCGGCTCCGAGGGGCGCTACGACGACCCGGCGACCGGGCTCCCGGTCTACGACACGTACCGGAAGTCCGGACAGCCGCTGGCGGACGTCTTCACGGCGTCGGGCGTGGACACCGTGGTCTTCGACATCCAGGACGCGGGCGCGCGCTTCTACACGTACATCTGGACGCTGTTCGACTGCATGGAGGCGGCGGCCCTCGCGGGGAAACGGATCGTCGTACTGGACCGGCCGAATCCGGTGACCGGCCGGGCGGCGCTGGGGCCGGTGCTGGACATGCGGTACTCCTCGTTCGTCGGCCGCCGCCCCATCGCTCAGGCGCACGGGATGACGGTGGCGGAGCTGGCGGCCCTGTTCAACGCGGAGTTCCTGAAGGACCGTCCGGCGCGGCTGGACACGGTCCGGATGGCGGGCTGGCGCCGCTCCGACTTCTTCGACGGCACGGGCCTGCCCTGGGTGCCGCCGAGCCCCAATATGCCCACCCCGGACACGGCACTGGTCTATGCGGGCACCTGTCTCTTCGAGGGCACCGAACTGTCGGAGGGGCGGGGCACGACCCGCCCGTTCGAACTGCTCGGCGCGCCCGGTATCGACGGCCGGTGGGCCGAGGCCGCGAACGCCTTGGGGCTGCCCGGCGTACGGTTCCGGGAGGCCTACTTCACCCCGACGTTCGGCAAGCACCAGGGGAAGACCGCGGGCGGGGTGCAGCTCCATGTCCACGACCGGGCCGCCTTCGATCCGGTACGGACCGGGATCGGCCTGCTGGTGACGGCGAAGCGGTCCTGGTCCGGCTTCGCGTGGCTGCGCTCCAACCCGTCCTGGCTCGACACGCTCTCCGGCACCGCGGCGGTCCGCACGATGGTGGACGCGGGAGCCGGGACGGACGAGATCACCGGGGCGTGGCAGGAGGGGCTGACCGCGTTCCGCTCGGTCCGGCGGCGGTATCTGCGCTACTGAGCGCGGGCGGCGGGGCGGGCCGTCCGGCGGTACCCGGTGTACGGAGGCGGGGGCAATCCCCCGCCCCCGTACGGAGGGCCGCCGGATGGCCTCCCGCTGATCACGGACGTCAGGCTGGTGCCATGACGATCTCCGCTTCCGGCCGGTCCCGCCGCGCCGTCCTCCGTACCGTGTCCGCCGCAGCGCTGGGCGGGGTGGCCGCGGCCGCCGTACCGGGTGCCGCCTCGGCCCTGCCCGCGGTCACGGCCGGACCACCCGGGGCGGGATCCGGCGGCGCTCCGCCGGCCGCGCTGTCCGCGCTGCGGCGGGCGGCGCGGCCGCTGGCCGATCTGCGCCCGCTGGCGGGCATGGCCGGCGGGGCGTCGATCCTCGGGCTCGGCGAGGCGACCCACAGCTCCCGGGAGTTCTTCCGCACCAAGAACCGCATCTTCCGGTATCTGGTGGAACGGTGCGGCTTCACCACCTTCGTCCTGGAGGCGCCGTGGAGCAGCGGGGTCCGGATCGACGCCTATGTGCTGCGCGGCGAGGGTGATCTCGACCGGATCGTGCGGGAGGAGTTCCAGAGTTCGTACCGCCTGTGGCGGACGCGCGAGTATCTGGATCTCATCCGCTGGATGCGGCAGTACAACCTCGGCCGTCCGGACCGGCCGGTGCGGTTCGCGGGCAACGACTGCTCCTACGCGGGAGCCGGGCTGTTCGACGCGGTCACCGCCCATGTCGCCGGGCGGAGCCCGGGGCTGCTGCCCCGGATCCGGGCGCTCTACGCGGCCTCCCGGCCGGCCGGCTCGCTCCACGAGTGGACCCTGCGGTACCTCACCCGGCCGATGCCGGAGCGGCAGGCGATGGCGGCGGAGACGGCCGAGGCCCTGCGGCTGCTGGAGCCCCTTCCGGCGGGCACGGGGGCCGCCGCGCGAAGGCACTCCCTGGCCGTGGGGCACGCCCGCGCGATCGCCCAGGCCGGCGCGTTCTACACCCATGACTACTTCGACCCGCAGGGGCGCCGGGCGATGATGGACTACCGCGACCGGATCATGGCCGAGAACACGGTGTGGTGGCAGCGGCGGACGGGCGGCAGGGCCGTGCTGTCGGCGCACAACGGACATGTGGGATACGAGTCCGCACGGCCCGATCTGTACCCCCGGCTTCAGGGGGCGTACCTCCGGGATCTGGTGGGCGACGCCTATCTGTGCGCGGGCTTCACCTTCGGACAGGGGTCGTTCAACGCGATGGACCTCACCGATCCGGCGGAGCCGGTCCGCCGGTTCTCGGTGGGCCCGGCCGTTCCGGGCAGCAACGAGGAGACCCTCGGACAGGTCCGGCCGGGGAACTACTACCTCGATATGCGTACGGCGGATCCGTCCGCGCGGCGCTGGCTGGGCCACGCCCGCCCCACCCGGAGCATCGGCAACTCCTGGCCGGAGGAGGAGGTGGAAACCCGGCTGCTGTCGTCCTACGACGTACTGATGCACCTCCCCCGGATCACGGCGGCCGACCTGATCTGAGCGGATCGTGTCCCGGGTATGGCCGGGGCTCCCCTTGCGCAGGATCCTGCTGTGGGGTCCCGCACCTCCGGCGGGCCCGTCAGGGGGAGGGGGCGGTCATGCCGCGCTGGGACGTGGGACCGTATCAGGACATCGGCTTCGACCGGGACGGCGATGTCGATCCGGAGCAGCGGCACCGCCTGCTGGGCCTGGAGGTCACCGACCTGGTCATGTTCGCCCATGGCCGGAACCAGTCCCCCGCGGCGGCGCGGGAGCTGTACTCGGGCTTCTTCGCGGCACTGCCGGAGCTGATGGGCCGGGGCGTGCGGCCGGGGTTCGCGGGGGTGGGATGGCCGTCGATGGCCTTCCCGGACGAGCCGTCCGGGGGGAGGCCCGGCGCGAACGGGTCCGGGGCCGGTAGGTCCGGGGCCGGTGGGCCGGAGGACCTCGGGAAAACGGCCGTGGAAGCACCCGGCGGCGGGCTGTACGGGCTGGACGCCGGCACCCGGCAGGCCTTGGTCTCCCTCTTCCCCGGACACGGCGGGACCGTGGCGCGGCTGGGCGCGCTGCTGGCGGAACGGCCCGGTTCGGCGGTGGCCGTCGCCGAGTTCGGGCGGCTGGCGCGGCGGCTCGCCGAGGCTCCGGCGGGCGGGCTGGAGTCCTCCTGCTTCACCGACGATCTGCTGCCGGGGGACGAGCAGGGCCCGCCCGCGGTGCTGTTCGAGGACCCGCTGTCGCTCTGCCGGAGGTTCGCCGCGGTACTGGAGCGGGTCGAGGCCGGGGGCACCGGAGTGCCCGGCGGCCGCCCCGGATCGTCCGGCGGGCCGGGGTTCCCCGGCGGTCCGGCCGCCCCGGAGGGTCCGCCGCGCGGGCGGGGCCCGGGCGGCGGGACCGCGGCTCCGGACATCTGGCGGGGCGCCCGCGAACTGCTGCGCCAGACCACCTACTACGCGCTCAAGCGCCGCGCGGGCGCGGTCGGGGAGCTGGGGCTCGGGCCGCTCCTCGGCCAGCTGGCCCGCAGCCGCCCCGCGCTCCGGGTCCATCTCGTGGGCCACGGCCAGGGCGCGCGGCTGGTCGCCTTCGCGCTGCGCGGGCTCCCCGACGGTGTACGGACGGTGAAGTCCGTGACCCTCCTCCAGGGGTCCTTCTCCCACTACGCGTTCGCCACCGGGCTGCCGCACGCGCCGGGCCGGGCCGGGGCGCTGCGGGCCATGGAGCACCGGGTGGACGGCCCGGTGGTGGCCTGCCACTCGCGGTACGACAGCGCGCTGGGGGCGCTCTACCCGGTCGCGTCCGCCCCGGCGTACGACGGCCATTCGCCCGCCCCCGCGGCAGCCGCCGACCCGCGCTGGTGGGCCATGGGGCACAGCGGTATCCATGGAGTGGCGGCGGCCGTCCGGCTCTCGCTGGACGAGGCCCTCACCGGCGGTCTGCCGCGCTCGGGCTGTGTGAGCGTGGACGCCTCCTCGGTGGTCCGGGACGGGGCCCCGCCGTCGGGGGCGCATGCCGACATCTGCCGTCCGGAGCTGGCGAGGCTGGTGGTGACGGCGGGCCGGCTGGGCGACTGAACCTGCCCCCCTCCCGGCCCGGGGCGTCCCCGGACGGGCGGTGGAACCTTGCCACGGGGGTGTTCGTTCTCTCGGAAGAGGGCGTTCATCGCTGGCCTTTCGGGGCAGGCGGGGAGGGTGAGAAGGGGCGTGTCGCGCCGGGATCGGGACCCCGGCGCAGGGGACGCCCGGCTGATGGCACCCATCGGAATTCCGATGGAGCCGGATCGGGTGCTCGTACGTCCCATTTCTCGACGCCGATGTACCAGCGACGGAGGTGGCGGTGACGATGGCCGGTTTCCGGAGTCTTGCGAGACAGGTGCGCGACCCACGGTGCGATCTCGCACTGCGGCGCTATTCCTTGCGCAAGTGCCTTGAGAAGTTCGCCCCTTACGGGCACCGGGCGACCTGGGACCATCTGTGTGCCCGGCACGGCTTCGGGCCGGAGGACCGTTCCCCCGACCCGGCGCGGCTGGTGGCCGCGCTGGAGGAGCTGGAGCGGGCGCGGGACATCTGGCTCGGTTACGAGGAGGAGTTCGCCGACCGCCGCAAGCGCGAGAAGCACGACGGGCTGCGGCGCCCCGCGGCCGACGACGAATGGCACCGGCACGCCTGGGGCGGCAACGGGGTGGCGCGCTGCGACAGCCCCCGTGAACACCCTTCGGCCCCGCTCGACGAGGTGCTGCGGAAGCTGGTCGCCGCGCTGGCGGGGGCGCCCGGCGCCGGCTGCCCCGTCTGCGGCGCCTCGGCGATCGTCTGGCGCCGTGATCTGAAGAACGCCCCCTGGGCCGGGCCCGTCTGCACGGGCTGCGGCATAGTCGTCCCCCGTCCGGTGCTGACGGAGGACGCGGTCGCCGCGGCCCGGCGCGCGGCACGGTCCACGGTCCTCGCCTCCGTGGCCTAGGCCGCGGTCCGGACGCACCATGGCCCGGACGCACCTCGAAGCACAGCCGGCCCGGGCACAGCCTCAGCCGCAGCCGCGACTCCGGCGGCGGCCGAAGCCCTGCCGTAGCAGACGGAAAATGGTTCGCCCCACTCCTTTGCCTCGCGGACAGTGGAGCCGATGCGTGAGCGCCCCCTCGGGCGCCCGCGCGGGGCGGGCCTGTCACGGGGGTGCGGGCCCGCCTCGACGGGCCCATGCACCCACCCCGCACCAGGCCCCGGCACGGCGCGGGCAGACCCGACCCTCCGGCGGCGGCGTCCCCACGGTGGTGACCCCCGGGCGCGCGGCACCGCTCGCCGACCGGGCGGCTACTCCCCCGTCTCCCCGGCCTCCTGGGCGGCCCACAGGGGACCGGGCATCAGCCGGGACCCGGGCCGCTGACGGCCGAAGGCGTCCTCGGGGTTGGACAGGGCGCAGGTCTCCAGGGAGAGACAGCCGCAGCCGATGCACTCGGTGAGGGTGTCCCGGAGCCTCCCGAGCTGCTGGATGCGCTCCTCCAGCTCCCGGCGCCAGGTCCGGGAGAGCCTCGCCCAGTCCTCCCGGTCGGGCGTCCGCTCCTCCGGCAGCTCCGCGAGGGCGTCGCGGATCGTGGCCAGCGGAATACCGACCCGCTGCGCGGCCCGGACGAACGCCACCCGGCGCAGCGCGTCCCTGGTGTAGCGGCGCTGGTTGCCGCTGGTGCGGCGGCTGTGGATCAGCCCCTTGGACTCGTAGAAGTGCAGGGCGGAGACGGCTGCGCCGCTGCGCTGGGCGAGCTGGCCGACCGTGAGTTCGCCGATGGTCTCGGATGGTGGAGGCACCCCTCGAACACTACTGGGTGGTCCGTTGACACGGTCGTCGCTCCCCAGGATGCTGAGCAAGCGCTCAGGCGCCCGGCGGCGGACTCGCGCCGGTGCCCGTCCGCCGGAGCCGTACCGGCGCACCGTACGGCGGAACACTCCGTCACCGAGAGGCAGGGACCGGGGAGATGGCCGAGCCGAGGATCTTCACCTCCGCCGCGGAGCTGGCCGCCGGGGTCGGCGAGCCGCTGGGGCACAGCGACTGGCTGGAGATCGACCAGAAGCGGATCGACCTCTTCGCCGAGGCCACCGGCGACCACCAGTGGATCCATGTGGACCCCGTACGGGCGGCGGACGGCCCGTTCGGAACGACCATCGCCCACGGCTATCTGACGCTGTCGCTGCTGCCCCTGCTGGTTCCGCAGGTGCTGCGGGTCGAGGGCATGAGGATGGGCCTCAACTACGGTACGGACAAGGTCCGCTTCCCGGCGCCCGTACCGGTGGGTTCCCGGCTGCGCGCCGGGGTCACCCTCGGCCGGGTCGAGGAGGCGGGCGGCGGGGTGCAGGTGACCGCGCTGGTGACGGTGGAGCGCGAGGGCGGCGAGAAGCCGGTGTGCGTGGCGGAGTCCCTGTCCCGCTACTACTTCTGAGCCGTGCCGGTCCGCCCGGACCGGGCGGGGGCGGCGCGGCGGCTCACGAGAGAGTGAGGCGCTCCGGCCGGCTCCCCGCCGACACCATCCTCAGCACCAGGTCCGCGTAGAGCGCACCGACCTCGTCCGGGGTGCGTCTGCCGTTGACGTTGAACCAGCGGGCGACGTCGATGCAGAGGGAGAGCACGGCCAGCGTGGTGCCGGGCACGTCCGGGACGTCGAACTCGCCCGTCTCCACCCCCTCCCGGAGGATCTCCCGTACGACGGCGTCGCTGCGCCGCCGCAGGGCCACGATCTCGGTGCGGTGTCCGGGGGTGAGCGCGTCCAGTTCGTACTGGACGACACGGGCGGTGTCATGGCGTCCGGCATGCCAGCGGACGAAGGAGGAGACGGCAGCGGCCAGCCGCTCGCCCGGGGTGCCGCCGCGGGCGGCGGCGGTCGACAGCACCTCCAGGGCCCGGGTGTGGCCGATGCTGCTGATCCGGTGGAGCAGCTCTTCCTTGGTCTTGTAGTGGATATAGAGAGCGGCGGGGCTCATTCCGGCCCGGCTCGCGATATCGCGGGTGGTGGTGGCGTGGTACCCGCGCTCGGCGAAGGCCTCGACCGCGGCGACGAGCAGTCTGCGCGCCGCCTCGGGTGCCACCTCGCCCCACGGGACGTCCTCGCTCCCGCTGTCGGGCGTCGTGTCGTCGGCCGCGGCCATGGCTCTCCTTCTGCTCTCCGGGGCATCACCATACCCCGAAGCTGAGCAAGCGCTTAGGTCCGCGGGCCGGAGCGAACCGCACCGGACCGACCGCACCGCACCGCACCGCACCGCACCGCACCGCACCGGCCACGGCAGCCCGGCTCCACCCGGCGGACGGGCGGCACCCGCCCCCCCCTCAGAAGGCGGAGACTCCCGTCAGGGCCCGGCCGATGATCAGCTTCTGTATCTGGCTGGTGCCTTCGTAGAGTGTCATCACCCGGGCGTCCCGGACCAGCTTCCCGACCGGATACTCGTCGATGTAGCCATAGCCACCGTAGACCTGGAGCGCGTTGTTGGCCGCCCGGACGGCCGCCTCGGAGGCGTACAGCTTCGCCTGGGAGGCGGCGGTCGCGAAGTCCTCCCCCCGGTCGACGAGCCCGGCCGCCCGCCAGGTCAGCAGCCGGGCCGCGGCCACGTCCACGGAGATGTCGCTGATCAGCTCCTGCACCAGCTGATGGCCCGCGATGGGCCGGCCGAACTGTTCCCGCTCGCCCGCGTAGCCGACGGCGGCGTCCAGGGCCGCCTGGGCGATGCCGACACAGCCCGCGGCCACCGAGATCCGTCCGCGAGTGAGCGCCGACATCGCGACCGAGAAGCCCTTGCCCTCCGGTCCGAGCATGGCCGAGGCGGGAACCCGTACCCGGTCGAGCACCAGTTCCGCGGTGGCCTGGCCGCGCAGCCCGAGCTTGCCGTGGACGGGGGTACGGCTCAGCCCCGGGCTCCCGGTGGGCACCAGGAAGGCGGAGACGCCCCGGTGGCCGGGGGCGCCCCCGGTCCTGGCGAACACCAGCGCGACATCGGCCCAGGTCCCGTTGGTGATGAACATCTTGGTACCGGTCAGGAGGTAGTCGCCGCCGTCGCGCTCGGCGCGGGTGGTCAGATTCCCGGCGTCGGAGCCGGTCCCGGGTTCGGTGAGCCCGAAGCAGCCGAGCGCCTCGCCGGAGGTGAGCCGCGGCAGCCAGGTGCGCTTCTGGTCCTCGTCGCCCCAGGCCGCGATGGTCTTCGTGACCAGCCCGAGGGAGACCGAGACGATACCCCGCACGGAGGAGTCCCCGCGCCCCAGCTCCTCGGTGACCAGGCAGTACGCCAGCTGGTCACCGCCGGAGCCGCCGTAGGCGGGGTCCACGGTCAGCCCGAGGAACCCGAGGGCGCCCAGCTTTCCGACGATGTCCGGGTCGACGCTCTCCGCCCGGTCCCAGGCGGTGGCGTACGGCACGACCTCCCGGCGTACGAAGTCCTCCGCCAGCTGGCGTACCGCCGACTGCTCGGCGTTCAGCTCCAGATCCACGGCTCCCGCCCCCTTTTTAACTAGCGCTGATAGTCTTCTTTGGGCGGGCCCTACTATGAGCCCCATGGCCCGCCCCCGCAAGCCCCTCCTCAGCCGTGACCGCATCGTCGAGGCGGCCGGCGCCCTGGTGGACGCCGAGGGGCTCGACGCGGTCTCCACCCGCCGTCTCGCCGCGGAGCTGGGGGTCAGCGGCCCCTCGCTCTACAACCACTTCCGGACGAAGGACGAGATCCTCGAAGCGGTCGCGGACGCGGTCAGCGACCGGATCGACCTCTCGATGTTCGACCCGCGGGACGGGCGCGACTGGCCCACCGCCCTGTACGACTGGGCGCTCTCGCACCGCGCGGCACTGCGGGCCCACCCCCATATCGTTCCGGTCTTCGCCCGCGGCCCCGGCCGCCGGCCGGCCGGGCTGCGGGTCGCCGACGCGGTGTTCGGCGCGATGGTCCGCGCGGGCTGGCCGCCCGCCCAGGCCACCCGGATCGGGGCCCTGATGCGCTACTTCGTCACCGGCTCGGCGCTCGGCTCCTTCGCCCGGGGTTTCGTGGACGACGCGACGGCGTACGACCCGGCCGTCTATCCCCATCTGGGGCGGGCGCATCTGCTGGCGGAGCACCAGGAGCAGGTGGACGAAGGCGCGTTCGAGACCGGGCTGCGGGCGATCATCGACGGGCTGTACCTTCAGTACGCGGCCCTGCGGCCGGCCCCGGAGCGCACCCCGGAGGCATAGCCCTCCCCCACCGCACCCAGCGCCCCACCGGCCCTTGCCCGCCCTCCGGGAACGGCCGCGCCCCGGCGACCGAAGGGTCGCCGAGGCGCTGTGGGGGGAGGGAAAGGTGCGGTCAGATGATGCCGAAGAGCACTCCGGCGGCGAGGACCACCAGCGAGGTGAGGGCCGCCCATTTGACGGTGAACCGGGTGTGGTCGCCGAACTCCACCTTGGCCATGCCGACGAGGACGTAGACGGCGGGCACCAGCGGGCTGGACATGTGCAGCGCCTGGCCGACGAGGGAGGCCCGGGCGATCTCCAGCGGGGACACTCCGTGGGCGGCACCGGCCTCGGCGAGCACGGGCAGCACGCCGAAGTAGAAGCCGTCGTTGGACATGAAGTACGTGAGGGGCAGGCTCAGCAGGCCGGTGACGATGGCCATATGCGGGCCCATGCCCTCGGGCACGGCGCCGACCAGCCAGTCGGCCATGTGCTTGACCATGCCGGTACCGGTGAGGACACCGGTGAAGACGGCGGCGGCGAAGACCATGCCGGCGACGTTGAGGACGTTCTCGGCGTGGGCCCCGATCCGGGCCTTCTGCTCGGCCATGTCGGGGTAGTTGACGGTGAGCGCCAGGGCGGCACCGAGCAGGAACAGCACCGGGATGGGCAGCAGCTCCATGATCATCGCGGTGAGGAGGGCGATGGTGAGACCGGCGTTGAACCAGTACAGCTTGGGGCGCAGGGTGGGCCGGTTCGGGTCGAGACCCTGGAAACCTTCGGTGTCGCCGTCGCCGGGAACCGCGGCGGATCCGGCGGCGTCGTCGCCGGAGCCGCCCGCGGAGGCCGGGGAGCCCGCGGAGCCCTCGGAGGCCGAGCCCCCGGTCTTCGCCGCCGAACCGCCGGAACCGGCCTTCACCAGGACCGTCCCGGACTCCTTGCCGGTCTCCAGCACCTCGTCCAGGGAGAGGTAGCCCACGCGCTTGCGCTCCCGCAGGCCCAGGAAGTACGCCAGGATGAAGACGAAGAGCAGACCGACCATCAGCGCGGGGATCATCGGCACGAAGATGTCGGCGGCGTCGAGCTTCAGCGCGGTCGCGGCCCGGGCGGTGGGGCCGCCCCAGGGCAGGGTGTTCATCACACCGTTGGCCGTGGCGGCGATACCGGTCATCACGACCAGGCTCATCTTCAGGCGCTTGTAGAGGGGATACATCGCCGAGACGGTGATCATAAAGGTGGTGGAACCGTCGCCGTCGAGGGAGACGATCGCGGCGAGGAGCGCCGTACCGACCACGACCCGCATCGGGTCGGCTTTGCAGAACTTCAGAATTCCGCGGACGATCGGGTCGAAAAGACCGACGTCGATCATCACACCGAAGTAGACGATCGCGAACATCAGCATCGCGGCGGTCGGCGCGAGATTGCCGACGCCTTCGATGACATAGTCCCCCAGCTGGGCACCCTGGCCGACCAGGACACAGAACAACGCGGGGATCAGGACCAGCGCCGCGATGGGCGACATCTTCTTCATCATGATCAGGACCAGGAAGGTCGCGATCATGGCGAAGCCGAGGATTGTCAGCATGGGGGGCTACCTAACGTTCATCCTTGAACTCCCACCGAATCGGCGGTCCGGATGACGTTAGGTCGCGTCAATCAGCGTTAACAAGATGTTGACGTGCGAGCAATACGAGCAAAACCATCGGTGAACCCGCAGGTCACACGACCGGCCCGGAAATCCCGCCGCAGCGCGCCCCCGGTCGCCGGAATCCACCCGTCCGGAGGTACGGCCCCGCGTCCGGCGATACGGCCCGCCGCCCGCCGCTCATCCCCGGGGGTCCAGCACCCGCGCCAGATACGCGCGCAGCAGTTGCCGCGCCTCCGCGACGATCGCCGCGTCCCCCTCCTCGGCCTCCCGGAACGCGAGCCGCAGCACCGCGTCCGCCGCCTCCACGGCGACCAGGACCGTACGGCGCAGCCCGGGGTCGGGCTCCCGGCCGATCTGCGCGGCGAGGAAGTGGACGAGCCGGTCGGCGAGCGCATGCTCGGTGCCGGCGGGAGGACTCCCGGCGGGGATCCGGTAGCCGAAGTCCACCAGGGAGAACCCCGGCGCGGTGCGCCGCATCGCCAGATACTCGTCCAGAACGGCGTCCAGCAGCCCGCGCCAGTCCCCCGGCGGCAGCCCGGTCACCCGCTCGGCGACCCGCCGCCCGTACCGGTCAAGATTCCGCGCGGCCAGCGCGTCCACCAGGGCGCGCTTGTTCCCGAAGAACCGGTACACGGACCCGATCGGCACCCCGGCCCGGACGGCGACCGTCCGCGTGGACAGCTCCTCGTACCCCGACTCGTCGAGCAGCTCGGCACAGGCATCGAGAATCCGCTCGAGCCGCTCCGCGCTGCGTGCCTGGACGGGTTCCCGGCGTAGATGGGGGTGGGACACGCGGTCCATCATGCTGCATCCGGCGCCGGCGAGCGGGAACTCCGTACTTGAAGCCCCCGTTCGGCCGGTGACTGGGCACCTCCGCAACCGCTCCAGGGAAGCATCGGCGGCGTGACATCAGTCACCTCCCGTCCGCGGTCGCATGAATGCTCAGCGTAGGCACCGCCGCACGGCCGCCCCGCCCCGGCGCACTGCACCGGCGCACTGCACCCAAGGTGGCCCGGGGGCAATCGGATTCCCGCGAGCCGGAGTTGCGCACCGCACGACAGTTGCCTCGGGCACCCGCCCCAACCCTCCAATCCAGTCACTTTGTGTAATCACTTCACCACCGAACGGGCAGATCGGTTGATCAATGTCAGTTACGGCAGAACTCCGACATTAACTCCGCAGTCACCCAACACATCACCCCCCAAGCTCACTTACCGCGCTTGACGTGCAGTTTTTCCTCATCGTTCAATCACCGCACTTTCAAGATCTCTTCAAATCTCCGAGGTGTAGCTGTGGGGTTCGGGTGGAGACGGTCGCGCACGCCGAGAGGCGTGCGGCGTCGTCGAGCGGTATCAGTACTGTCGGTAGTGGTACTCCCAGCGCTGGTGCTGTCGGCGGTTCCGGCCGTCGCGGACCCTTCCCGGCCGACGGCACCGCCCTCGGCACAGTCACCCGAACAGAGCGCCCTCGCCCTCGCCGAGCAGAGCGGTGAGCGGGTCGAGGTAATCGAGGAGCGCACCGAGCGGGAGACCGTCTACGCCAACCCCGACGGCGACACCCTCACTCTGGAGAAGTCGATCGTCCCCGTCCGGGTCGCGGCATCCGGCGGAGGCTGGGTGGCACCCGACGCGACGCTCGTGAGGCGGAACGACGGTTCCATCGGCCCGAAGGCGGGTGCGGTCGAGGTCTCCTTCTCGGCGGGCGGCAGCGGCCGGGATCTGGTGACCATCGGCGAGCCCGGCCGTTCGGTGTCACTGGGCTGGCCGGGTACCCTGCCCGCGCCGCGCCTCGAGGGCCCCCGCGCCGTCTACGAGAACGTGCGCCCCGATGTCAATCTGATCCTCACCGCCACCGTCGAGGGCTTCCGGCAGGTCTTGGAGGTCGAGACACTGGACGCTGCGAAGGACCCGGCCCTGCGGGCGATCGCCTACGCCCTGGACACCGAAGGTCTGACCATGCGAGCGGGTGCCGCCGGAAGCATGGAGGCCCTGGACGCCAACGGCCAGGTGGTCTTCCGTTCCCCGAGCGCCCAGATGTGGAACTCCGCCGGGGAGGCACGGGCAACGCCCCAGGAAGACGGCCTGCGCCCGCTGGGCCTCGGGGTCCGTACCGCCGGCCTCCGGGCGGACCCGGTGCCGGTCGCTCCTCCCGAGGAGGGTGATCCCCTCGCGGGCCCGGGCACCGGTGACGAGGCCGCCGTCATGGATGTCGTCCTGGGCCGGAACAGCGTCGAGGTGGTACCGGACCCTGGTCTGCTGGCCCGGACGAGCGAGGCCGAGCTGCCGCTGTACATCGACCCGTCCGTCGAACTCAACGAGTCCGAGCGCACGGTGCTGTCCTCCGACGGAGACGTGTTCTACAACTTCTCCGGCGGCGACAACGGCATGAGCGTCGGCAAGTGCGGTACGGCGACCATCGGGGGCCGCACCTACTACTGCGGATCGGGCTATGTGAACCGCATGTACTTCGAGTTCGCTCCGGACAAGCTGAAGGGCAAGCACGTCCTGGACGCCACCTTCGCCGTGACGGAGACGTTCTCCTTCTCCTGTGACGCGCGCTGGGTGGATCTGGAGCGGACCGACAACATCTCCTCCACGAGCAAGTGGCCCGGGCCCGCCAAGCTCGACCAGATGGGTGACCGCAATGTGTCGGCGGGGCGGGGAAGCGCCTGTTCCCCCGCACAGCCCAAGGCCGTCATCAAGTTCAACGACAACCCCGATGAGACGGACGAGAACCTCACCCCGACCGTCCGGGACTTCGCCGCCGGGAAGTTCTCCCGGCTCACGCTGATGCTGATGGCGAAGGACGAGACCGATACGGTCTCCTGGAAGCGCTTCGACGACGACGCGGTCCTCACGGTCGACTACTACAGCAAGCCGGCCATCCCCTCGGCATACGGCCTCAAAGTGGGCTCGAGCCGACTGTGCAGTACAACGGAAGCCTCGCCCTCGGTCATCACCGATCCGCGTCCGGATCTCCTGGCCATGCCCCGGGTTGTGGCTGGCGGTGAATCCGGAGCACGGCTCCGGGTCTCGTTCGACGTCGAGGTGAAGAACGGCACTGCGTGGACAAACGCACCGCAACCCAGTACCGGCCCGCTAAAGCCGACGGCTGGCTATGTCGCGTGGACCAGCGCTCTCAAGGGCTTCCCGGTCCAGGACAAGGACTGGGACGCCGCCCTCACCGACGGAAAGCTGTACCGCTTCAGCGCAGTCACCCACTCCCTGTACAACAGCGACAAGAGCTACCAGGCCAGCTCCGCCTCTCCCTGGTGCTACTTCCTCGTCGACAGCAAGGCGCCGAAAAAGCCGACCGTCAGTGCCTGGACCGTGTACGGCGAGTGCGTGCCCGGGGGGACCTGCGCCCCGGCAGGCGCCCCCGGCAAGCCCGGAACGGTGCTGTTCGGCCCCGGAGCCGGCGAGACGAGCCCCAACAACGGCTACCGCTACAAACTCTCCACAGACTCCGCCTGGTCCGACTGGAAGGCCGGGGTGACCTACAAGGCGACCATCACCCCACCGTCCTCCGGAAGCCTGCTCCTGTACGTGCAGGCCAAATCGGCGGGTTACCCGCTGGGCGGCGAACAGCAGATTGTGCGGTTCCTCGTCAGCGAGGGGCCGGGGGCGGCCGCCCGCTGGAGCTTCGACGAACCGGGCGGAGCCGCCCTCGACGGTTCCCCGGCGGGTGCCGGGCCCCGGGACGACCTGGTCCTGGCGGCCGGAGCGGTCCGCACGCCGGACGGCAGGCGCGGTGAGGTCGTGAAAAGCCCGGCGACGGAGACCACCCCCGAAGTCCGCGGACAGGACCAGGGGCTGACGCTGGAGAAAGCGGGCTACGCCGCCACCGTCCAGCCGGTGGTGGAGACCGCTGCGTCCTACACGATCGCAGCCTGGGTCCGGCTCGATGCCAAGGGCGCCGACGCGACCGTCCTCGGCCAGGACGGAGCCCACTCCAGCCCGTTCTTCCTGGGGTACTGCGAGCTGGCGGGCACTTGGTGCATACGCCTGGCCGATGCGGACACCGCCACCACCTCGCTGGACAACCAGACGGTCCGGGCGAAGAGCCCGGCGCAGACCGGGGTCTGGACACATCTGGCAGCGGTCGTGGACCACGAGGCGAATCTGCTGACCCTCCACGTCAACGGCAGACCTCAGGGAACCGACACCATCACCTCCAACTGGCCGGCCCCGGGACCGTTCCAGGTGGGTCGGGCCAAGCACCGCGGTACGTACACCGGCACCTTCCCGGGGACCGTCGACGAGGTCGCCGTCTGGCAGACGGCCAAGGCCGCCGGAGACATCGCTACCGAGGCCCGGCTCCTCGACGGCCCGGACGGTACGGGCATGCCCCATCTCGAGCTCGTTGCCCATCTCGACCCCCGCGGGGCAACCGGTGACGTGGTCAAGGACACCGTCACCGGCTACGGGGCGGCCCTGACCCTCGGCTCGGGGGCGAGTCTGAGCACCGAATCCATCCTGCTGGACGGAACCGGAGGAGCGGAGTTCGGCACATCCCCGCTGGTCGACGCCACGGGTTCGTTCACCGTGGCGGTGGACGCCCTAGTCGACGGGGTCGCCCTCGCCGACCGGCCGAACGGCCACCGGGCCCAGATCCTGGGCCAGCGGACCGCGGCCGGCTCGTCCTGGGGCCTGTGGTTCGAGAAGACCGGAGCCGGCCCCACCGGCCGCGAGGTCCAGGACGCGGATGGGAACCCTGTCCTCGACGAGACGACGGGCGAGCCCAAGGCGGAAATCGCTGCGCTCGGCCGGTGGCACTTCGGACGACTGACCGCGGACGGCTCCGGCGCCTCGGTCCAGAGCGACGAAGTGGCCGCCGTCGGATCGGAAGTGCGACTTGTGGGTGCCCACGACGCCCAGTCGGGGACCATCAGCCTCTTCCTCAGTGACCGGCAGGGCGAGCCCACCGAGTTCACCGCGGAGGCGGGCAGCGGCGGACCCGCCGTCGGTATGGCCTGGCTGAACAGCGCCTGGGGCAACCACCTCCCGGGCCGGATCGGCACAATCCGTCTGTGGGCTGGCGCGGTGCACAACACCGATCAGAAGGACCTGGTCGTCGGGTACTGAGAATCCGGCGGCCCTTCTCCCGGGCGCGGACCGTGACCACGGTCCGCGCCCTACCTCTCTGCTGCCCTGCGCAGCTTCCAGCACGTCCTCGAACGCCGTCGTCGAACCTCCGTCACGAGAATCCGTTCCCGAGGGCGTGCCGTCCACCCTCCCCATCTCCAGAAAGCAGCTCGTGTTCAGACCACGTCTCTTGCGGGACCTGCGCCGCTCCGGCCGCCTGCCGGTGCTCGGCGCACTCGTCCTCGCTCTGGCCTTCCCGGTGTCAACACCGTCGCAAGCCACGGCCTCCCCCGCCGTCCCCGGCACCCCTGACTCCGCCGTGGACCGGGTCAGCAAGGTCCGCCCCCTCACCGGTCCCGGCGGGAAGAAGGCCCGGGAGCGCGTTGCCCGGGACCGGCAAGCCAACCAGCGCCTGACCGTACAGGCCCGGAATGAGCGCCAGACGGATTGGCCGGAACCCGGCACCGTCCATGACTCGCTGACCGCACGATCCACCGGCTCCCCGGTGGACGTCAGTGCGATCCCGGCTGCCACCGCGGCCGGTTCGGACGGTCGTTCGGCATCGGACGGCGCCGCCACGGTCACCGTGCTCGATCAGCAGGCCGCCGACCGGGCCGGCATCACCGGTCTGCTCTTCACCGTCGGCGCCCAGCGGCGGGGCGCGGCCGATATCTCCGTCGACTACAGCTCCTTCGCCTCGGCCGTCGGCGGCAACTGGTCGTCCAGGCTGGGCCTTGTGCGGCTGCCTTCCTGCGCCCTGACCACCCCTGACAAGGACGCCTGCCGCGCCACCACACCGGTCGTCTCCACCAACGACATTTCGGCGGAGAAGGTCCGCGCCCGCACAGCACTGGCGCCGCGGTCGGCTCCCGCAGTGATGGCCCTGACGGCCTCGCCGACCGCCCCGGCAGCCGGCGGCGGCGACCTCCAGGCCACCCCGCTCTCCGCCTCCTCGTCCTGGGAGGCAGGTTCTTCCTCGGGCTCCTTCAGCTGGTCGTACCCGATCAGCCTGCCACCGGCCGCTGCGGGCCCCGTACCACCGCTGTCCCTGTCCTACGACTCCGGCAGCATCGACGGCCGCACCGCCAACACCAACAACCAGGGCTCGCAGATCGGCGAGGGCTTCGCCCTCACCGAGTCCTACATCGAGCGCAAGTACGGCAGCTGCGACGACGACGGCCAGAAGGACAAGTACGACCAGTGCTGGAAGTACGAGAACGCCTCGCTCGTCCTGAACGGAACCGCCACCGAACTCGTCAAGGACGACAAGACGGGTGAATGGCGGCTCAAGGACGACGATGCGTCCCAGGTGCTGCACCTGACCGGAGCCGAGAACGGCGACGACGGCGACGACATCAAGAGCGGCAAGGGTGACGGCAAGGGCGAGCACTGGAAGGTCGTCACCGGTGAGGGCACGACGTACACCTTCGGGCTGAACAAGCTCCCCGGCGCCGCGGCCCAGCGCACGAACTCGGCCTGGAGTGTTCCTGTCTTCGGTGACGATGCCGACGAGCCGGGCCACTCTTCAGGGAACGCCTTCGGGGGACGTGCCAAGACACAGGTATGGCGATGGAACCTCGACCTGGTCCAGGATGTCCACGGCAATGCCGCCACGTACTGGTACGCCAAGGAGGGCAACCACTACGCCAAGAACGGCGACAAGACCGAGCTCGCCGCCTACGACCGGGGCGGCTACCTCACGGAGATCCGGTACGGCCAGCGGGTCGAGTCCCTGTTCACCGGGGCCGTTTCCGGCAAGGCCGTGCTGACGTACAAGGAACGGTGTACGGCCGGGAAGTGCGACGAGCTGACGAAGGACACCGCCAAGAACTGGCCGGACGTACCCTTCGATGCGATATGCGCCGCGTCCGAGAAGGACTGCCTGGCCACCGGCCCCTCCTTCTTCACTCGTCAGCGCGTCACCGCCATCGGTACCCACGTCTGGTCTACGGCGGCCGAGCCGGACGCTTTCAAGCCGGTCGACTCCTACGCCCTGACGCAGGAGTTCTTCGACGGCCAGGAAATCGGCAACAGCTCGGACCAGGTACTGACCCTGACAGGGATCCAGCGGACCGGGCTGAACGGCACGCCCATCACCCTTCCGGCGGTGGGCTTCACCTACACCCAGCGCCCCAACCGGGTGGAAGGCGGCAACCTGCCGGGCGGCGCCGACATCCTGTCGCTGATCCGGCCCCGGATCTCCACCATCACCTCCGAGTCCGGCGCCGTCACCACCGTGGTGTTCTCCAACCCCGAGTGCGTCCGGGGCAGCAGCATGCCGAAGGCGGAGGACGACAACAGCCTCTCCTGCTATCCCGTGCACTGGCCGGTGAACGGCGGTGACCCACAGCTCGACTGGTTCCACAAGTACCGAGTCACCCACATCAACGTCAGCGACTCGGCCGCCAACAACCCCGCCGTCGAGTACAGCTATGCATACGAGAAGCCGGCCTGGCACTACAACGACGATCCGTTCACCAGGGAGAAGGATCGCACCTGGTCCGTCTGGCGCGGCTACCAGAAGGTGACCTCGTACACCGGTGAGGCCGGAGGCACCCGCTCGAAGACCGTGCAGGTCTTCATGCAGGGCATGCACGGCGACCGGCGGGTGCAGCCGGGCACCACCCGCAGCGCGACGGTCGAAGCAGTCGCCCTCCCGGCCCTCGACGTACCGCCCCTGGTCGACCATGAGCGCTACGCCGGCCTGCTTCGTCAACAGGTCACCTATGACGGCAGCATCCCGATCTCGGCCTCGCTGCACACCTTCTGGACGAAGGAGACCGCCAGCCAGCAGAAGTCGTACGCCCACACCAGGGCGTACTTCGTCCGCCCCGAACGGACCCACGAATACACCTGGCTGACGACCGCCAAGAAGTGGCGGACCACGGCGAGCACCACCTCGTACGACGGCACCTACGGAATGGTGACCCGCTCCGACGAGCACGGCGACCAAGAGGTCACGGGCGACGAGACCTGCACCCGCACGTGGTACGCCCGCAATCCCGACAAGGGGCTGACCTCCCTGGTCTCCCGCACCCGGACAGTCGGCAAGCCGTGCGCCGACACCGACGACGAACTCGACCTGCCGGTCGACCGGAACACCCGCGGGGACGTCCTCGCCGACGCGGCCGTCGTTTTCGACGATCCCAAGGCCACCGCTTGGTCGACGACGCAGACGCCCACGCTCGGTCTGCCGACCTGGACCGGCCAGCCCACGGGCTACCCCGCGAAGAACGGTACGGCGGACCGGGACCCGGCCACCGACGGTTGGCAGACCATTGCCGTGACGGCCTTCGACACGGCGAGCGGAAAGCTGGGACGACCGCTCACCGTGACCGACGCCGAAGGCAATGTCACGACGACCGCGTACTTTCCGGCAAGGTCCGGACCGTTGACGGGCGTCGTGGTCACCCATCCCAAGCCGAGCGCCTCGGCCGCGGCCCACCGCTCCTACACCTACTTCGACCCGGCGCGCGGCTCCATCACCTATGCGCTCGACGCCAACCTCAAGCGGACGGAACACAGCCACGACGCGCTGGGCCGGACGACGGCGACCTGGCTACCGAACCGGTCCAGGGCCGCGGGAGACAGTCCGAACGGAAAGTTCGACTACAGGCTGAGCCAGACCAAACCGTCCTGGACCTCCGTGTCCAAACTCAAGGCCAACGGCAACGACTACCACACGGCCTACACCATCCACGACTCCCTCCTTCGCCAAGTGCAGAGCCAAGTCCCCGCAGCTTCCGGCGGAGGCCGGGTCCTGACCGACACCCGCTACGACTCACGCGGACTGGCGACGGTTACCAAAGCGGAGGCATACGACAGCACCAAGGCACCCGATGGCGAGTACGCGGGAATCGAACACGCTCAGGCCCCGGTACAGAACGACACCGTCTACGACGGTGCGGGCCGAGCCGTGAAGACGACGCTCTCTTCCTGGGGTACGAAGAAGTGGCACACGACGACCGAGTACACCGGTGATTCCGTGGCCACCAGCGCAGTCGAGGGCGGCAACGCCACCCGTGTGATCAACGACGCGCTCGGCCGGACCGTCGAAACCCGCTCCTATGCAGGTTCCCGGCCGGACGACCAAGAGTACGGGGCTGCTACCGGCCTCACCTACACCACGGTCGGCTACACCTACACCCGCGACGGCAAACAGAAGACCATCACAGCTCCGGACGGTTCCCCCTGGTCGTATGCCTACGACCTCTACGGCCGGCAGATCTCCGCCTCCGACCCGGCCCGGGGCACGACCACAACGTCCTACACCCTGCTCGACCGAGTCGATCACACCAAGGACGCACAGGGGCAGGTCCTTCACTACGGCTACGACGACATGGGGCGCAGGACGAGCCTGTGGCAGACGGACCGGACGGATGCCAACAAACTTGCCACCTGGACCTTTGACGCCTTGCTCAAGGGCCGACCGGACGAGTCGGTGCGACATGTTGGTGGCGTCGGCCAACCCGGTAGCAAGGCGTACACCAAGAAGGTCACCGCCTACGACAGCCAGAGCCGCCCCACGGCCACCTCACTGACCCTGCCCGCCGACGACCCCCTCGTGACCTCCGGTGCGGTGAAGGCCACCACGGCCTTCGGGACCGCCTACCGTATCGACGGCACCATCAACAACACGAAGGAACCAGCAGCGGGCGGCCTCGCCGCCGAGACAATCGAGACCCTGTACAACGACGCAGGACTACCTGTTCGGGCCTCGGGCACATCCAACTATCTGCTGGGTGTGAACTACTCCGCCACGGGCCGTGTCCACCAGCTCGAACTCGGCACCTCCGCGGCCGCCAAGCGGGTCTTTGTCTCCCGCACCTACGAGGACGGCACCGGACGACTGCTGACCTCCGCCACCGACGACCAGACTCGCGGTCCGGTCCAGGATCTTCAGTACTCCTACGACCAGGCCGGCAACATCACCGCACTGACCGATCGTGCGAGCGGAGACAACCAGTGCTTCGCCTATGACGGCCACCGGCGTCTGGCGGACGCCTGGACGCCCAAGACGGCAGACTGCGCAATATCCGGCCGCACGACCGAAAACCTGGGCGGCCCAGCACCGTACTGGACCGGATACACCTACAACACCGCTGGTCAGCGCGTAACCGAGAAGCAGCACACCGGCACCCCGGCCACCACCCGCTACTGCTACTCCACCGGGCGCGGACACGCGCTGAAAGCGACCACCACGTCCACGGACAAATCCGCCTGCGAGTCGGCACCGGAGCAGTACACGTACGACCGTTCCGGCAACACCGTGACTCGTGTGGAGAAGGCCGGCTCGCCGGTCGAACAGTCTCTGGAATGGGACGCAGAAGGCAGGTTGGCCAAGCTCACCGAGGGCACCACCGCCACCGGATATCTCTATGACGCGGACGGCAAGCTCCTGATCCGCCGCGACCACGCACCCTCCGGGGAGACGGTCCTCTATCTCGGGTCCACCGAGGTTCACCACAAGTCCGGCAGGTCCTGGGCCAACCGCTACTACCAGGCGGCCGGCTCGACGGTGGCCGTGCGCAGCAATGAGGGCAGCACCGAGAAGGTCTCCTTCCTCTCCGCCGACCACCACGGGACCAGCAGCGTCGCAGTATCCGGCGATAGTTCGCAGGCTCTGAGCAAGCGCTACACCTCCCCCTTCGGCAGTGTTCGCGGCTCCACCGGAACCTGGCCGGACGACAAGGGATTCCTGGGCAAGTCCACCGACCCGGGCACCGGCCTCACCAGCGTCGGCGCACGCGAATACGATCCGTCGACAGGGCAGTTCATCAGCGTGGACCCCCTGCTGATGCTCGAGCAGCACCAATCCCTCAACGGCTACGCCTATGCCAACAACAATCCGACCTCACTGAGCGACCCCTCCGGTCTGGGAGTCCCGGAGTGCGGAGACGGATCCATCTCCTGCACCGGCGGAGTACCCGACACCGCCGAACGCGCCAAGGAGAAGGAGAAGATCCGGGGTGGCACCGGAAAGAAGCGGGAGAAGAGGGATCCGAACCCCGACGGACGCTCCGGAAGGCATGCAGACGGCGTACCGCGACAGAACGAGGAATACGAGCGCGCCCTCTTCACCAATGCCGAAACCGCAGCCCGACTCCGGGAGGAACGTGTCCTCCAGATTCTGGGCGGAATGTTCGACCTCCACAACTACCTGGAGGAACAGGTGGAGGAGATGAACGACGACATGTGCAAGAGGGGTGCCCGGGACGGCTGCGCCATGGCAAACCTCGCCCAGAACCTGATGAACTACGCCCTGGAGCGCACAGAGAGCGAAGTCAAGAAGGTCATGGAGCGCATCGACGAGTCCTGGAGATCCCCACAAGCCGTCAAGGGATCGGATTTCGCCTTCAACGACGAGGAGTTCCAGATCGCGCTGACACTGGCCATCGACGGACACAGGGTAACCAGCAGAAACGACGCCAATCAGCCGCCCCAGCACAGGGGGGACGCTTGGGTGGACGGCAGGCGGACCGATTTCAAGGCCATGACCACGAGTTCCGACAGCGAAGGAATGCGAACGCATTTGCGCAAGGCGGAGCGCCAGCAGGTGGATCTCACTGTAGTCGACACGAGAAAGGGCGGACTCAGCAGAGATGACGCCATGAAGGCCTTCAACAAGTTCGACACGGGCGGCAGGAACATGGAGCGAGTCATCGTATACGGCAATGGATATAAGCTGGACCTCGACCTGAATTAGCCTGAGCAGATGCGGCTGTCCGGGTCGACTAGACCGCTCCGGACAGCCGCATCGAACCAGAGAGACCATAAACAAAGATGAGCAAATTTTCGCGCTTCGCGAGATTCCGAGACGACTTCGACCTGCATGTCGGTCCGGCCCTCACACCATGGAACCGGGATGATTTCGCCATGGAGATCCGCACTGTGGTGGAGGGAATCCTGAACGTCACCTTCCAACCGGACGGAATCACCTTTTCCCGTAAGGACGGCTACCACTTCTGGCTCGCCGACGACAGGATCGAGGTGGACCTCTACGTCGACGACACCGATATCGGATTCCCCTACGACAGGGTGCCCGTCCTCCTGGAGGTGCGTTCGAATCTGGAGGAAGTGGAGACCTGGGAGCTCTCCGAGTCGGTGTACGACCGCCTGGACGGCATGGGCAGGTACCACCTGCTCGCCGTGGCCAAGGACTCCAGCTACATCACCTCGAACTACCCCGTGGGTGACACCTGGTGACACACCGGGGAGCGGCACCCCGCCGCGCCCGCCCCTCGCCACGCCCCGTACACACTTCCCGCACAGCAGACCCGGGGCGTCGGCGTTGACGGGATCCCTCAGCAATCCTACGGTGAGCCATAGGATTGACGAGGGCATCCACGAGGGGCATTCCTCCGGCACCGGGAGTGACGATGAGCGGAAGCGGGCAGACGGCGCAGGGGTACGAGGGGGCGGTCCGGCGGGCCCGGGAGGTCGCGGGGGCGCTGGAGTACGGCAGCGGGTTCGGCAACGAGCATGCGTCCGAGGCGCTGCCCGGCGCGCTGCCGGCCGGGCGGAACTCGCCGCAGCGCGCGCCGCACGGTCTCTATGCGGAGCAGCTCAGCGGCTCCGCGTTCACCGAGCCCCGGGCGGTCAACCGGCGTTCGTGGCTCTACCGGATCCGGCCGTCGGCGGCCCACCCGCCGCTGCGCCGGACCGATGACGGCGGCGTACGCAGCGGCCCGTTCACCGAGGCCGTCCCCGACCCGAACCGGCTGCGCTGGAACCCCCTGCCGGACCCCGCTCCGGGCACCGACTGGCTCGCCGGGCTCTGGACCCTGGGCGGCAACGGCGACCCGGCGGAGCGCTCCGGGATGGCCGTGCACCTCTACCATGCCAACGCGCCGATGGCCGACCGGGTGTTCGGCAACGCGGACGGCGAACTGCTGATCGTCCCGGAGCACGGCGGGCTGCTGCTGGTGACCGAGCTGGGCCTGCTCGCGGCGCGCCCCGGTGAGATCGCGCTGATCCCCCGCGGGGTCCGGTTCCGGGTGGAGCTGCTGGACGAGCGGGCCCGCGGCTACGTCTGCGAGAACTACGGACGGCCGTTCCAGCTTCCCGACCTCGGCCCGATCGGGGCCAACGGCCTGGCCAACCCCCGTGACTTCCGCGCCCCCACCGCCGCCTACGAGGACGTGGAGCGCCCGGTGGAGGTCGTGACGAAGTACTGCGGCCATCTGTGGGCCGCGACGTACGACCACTCCCCGCTCGATGTCGTCGCCTGGCACGGCACCCATGTTCCGTACGTCTACGATCTGCGCCGGTTCAATGTCATCGGCAGCATCTCGTACGACCACCCCGACCCTTCGATCTTCACCGTCCTCACCTCGCCCACCGACACCCCCGGCCTCGCCGACGTCGACTTCGTGGTCTTCGCCCCGCGCTGGCTGGTCGGCGAGGACACCTTCCGGCCGCCGTACTTCCACCGGAACGTGATGAGCGAGTACATGGGCCTCATCCAGGGCGCGTACGACGCCAAGACGGCGGGCGAGGGCGGTTTCGTACCGGGCGGCGGCTCGCTGCACCCCATGATGTCGGCGCACGGCCCCGACCGGGAGACCTTCGAGCGGGCCAGCGCGGCCGAGCTGAAACCGCAGAAACTGGACGACGGTCTCGCGTTCATGTTCGAGACCCGCCGGCCCGTGGTGGTCACCCGCCAGGCCGCGGAGGCCGGGCACCGCCAGAAGGAGTACGACAGCGTGTGGCAGGGTCTGGAGCGTCACTTCCCGTCCTGACCCCCACGGTCTCGCCCGACCCGGAGATACGGAGCCACCCGTGACCTCCTCCTTCGCCCCGGACTCGCTCGTTCTGAACCGCAAGCTGCCGCTGTGGTACCAGGTCTCGCAGTCGCTGCGCGCCTCCATACTGGGCCGGGCGCCCGAGGCGTCCCTGCGGCTGCCCACCGAGGAGCAGCTGGCCGCGCACTACGGCGTCAGCGTGCTGACCATGCGGCAGGCGCTGAAGGAGCTGGAGGCGGAGGGCCTGATCACCCGGCACCGGCGGCGCGGCACCTTTATCGAGCCGGGGGCCCGGCGGGGCGCGCCCCGCCGGCTGCTGGGTTCGATCGACGCGATCGTGGCGCAGCAGTCGGGCGAGCGGACGACGGTCCTGGGCCATGGCCCGGAGCCGGTGCCCGGCGAACTGGCCGAGTACTTCCCCGGGCTGTCCGAGGTGGTGACGTACCGCAGGCTGCGCCGGGACGGCGAGACCGGGGAGCCGACGAACTGGGCGGCGAACGCGGTCCGGCCCGATATCGCCGCCCTGCTGGATGTGGCCGATCTGGAGCGGTGGCCGATGACGAAGGTGCTGCGGGACGCGGTGGGCGTACGGATCGGCCGGATCACCGACACGGTGGAGGCGCGGCTCGCGGACCCGCGGACCGCGGAACTCCTGGAGGTGCCGCTGCTGAGCCCGATCCTGCACTACACGGGGGTGACGCACGATACGGAGGGCCGGGTCGTGGACGTCGCCCGGATCCACTACCGGGGCGACCGGTTCTCGTTCTCGGTGACGGTCGACGCCCCGTAGGCCGGGACCGGCCGGGTTCGCGGCCGCGGACGGGATCGTCGTGGGTCGGGTCCGCCCGGGCGGGGCGGGAGGACGGGACCGCCCGGCCCGGGCCACGGGACCGGCGGGTGCGCTCACCGGAGCGGCCGGGGCAACCGCGGCGGCCGGGGCGCGGCGCCCCCACCGGGGTTCCGTCGCGCTCCGGCCCACCGCCGTCCGCCGCCGTGCGCCGGGGCGCCTCCCCGTATCCCGCCCCGGCCCGGTCCCGCTTCCGGGAGAATGGCCGCCATGCCGATGCTGGACGCGCTGATGCCCTGGGGCGTACGCCCGCTGCGGACCGGGCGGCCCTGGGTGCTCGCCCCCGATCCGGGGTCGCTGACGGCCCGCTGGGACGCGCTCGTACGGGCGGACGGCACCGGGCGGGACACGCTGTTCGTGCCCACCCGGGCCCGCACGCCGTACAGCACGGTCGGCCAGCTGCCCGGACAGCGCGGGGGCACCGGCCGGTTCGCCCGGGAGGCCGGACGGTGCCCGGCGCCCGTCCCGGTGCTCCGCGGCCCCTTCGACCGCCAGTGGCTGCTGCCGGACCAGCGGCTGATCGACGAGGCCCGGCCCGAGCTGTGGCGGGTGGCGGACCCGGCGCAGGTCTTTCTGCTGGAGTCGGGCGCGGCCGCCGGCGGGGAGGAGGCGCTCGAGGCGCCGCCGGTGCTGGCCTCGGCGTGGCTGCCGGACGGCCGTCCGCCCGCGGGCCGGCCCGGCCGGATCCGCCCGCTGTTCCGCAGGCCGGGCGGCGCGGAGCCCAATCTCGCCCCGGGGCTGACGGCCGCGCTGGCCGGGCGGTACGGCCACCGCGTCGGCGCCCCGGACGTCCTCCGCTGGATTCTGGCCGCGGCCCGCCCCTCCCCCACCGGGTGCGAGGTGCCGCTGCCCGCCGACCCCGCCGTCTGGGCCCGCGGCGTCGAACTCGGCGGCGCGCTGCTGGAGGTCCAGTCGCGGGGCGCGTACGGCGGCGAGCGCCCCCGGCTGCCGGGCGGGCGCCGCCCCTATGTCCGGGCCGCCCTGCCCGCCCGTCCGGCGGGCATCGCATACGACCCCGGTACGGAGACCCTGGAGCTGGGCGAGGGCCGGATCTCACCGGTCCCCGCGGCCGCCTGGGAACTGCGGTGCGGCGGGGTCCGGGTGCTGGAGGACTGGTTCGCGGCCCGTACGGCACCGGCGGAGCCCGGCTCGCTGGCGGCGGTCCGGCCGCCGGGCTGGCCGCAGGAGTGGACGTCCGATCTGCTGGAGCTGGTCACGGTGCTGGCGCTGCTCGGGCAGCTGGCCCCGCGCCGCGCCGGACTGACCGCGCCGGACGCCTTCGAGGAGCTCGGCCCGCTGCCCGGGGTGCTGCCCCCGCCCCCGTGGTCCCGGCGCCCCGCGTCGGTGCTGGACCACGGGGAGGAGGGCCCGGAGGGCCAGTTCGCGCTGCCGCTGGCCTGAGGTACCGCCGGGACCCGTGACAGGGGACCGCCCCGCACGGTAGGCACGGTGCATGTACACAGCACCGGCATCGCAGCCGCTCCCCCTGGCGGGTATCACCGTCGTCGCCGTCGAACAGGCGGTCTCCGCGCCCTTCGCCACCCGCCAGCTCGCCGACCTCGGGGCCCGGGTCGTCAAGGTCGAGCGCCCGGACGGCGGTGACTTCGCCCGCGGCTACGACACCGCGGCCCGCGGACTCGCCTCCCATTTCGTCTGGTGCAACCGCGGCAAGGAGTCCCTCGCCGTCGATCTCAAGGACCCGCGCGGACTCGCCGTGCTCCGGAAGCTGATCGGCCGGGCGGACGTCTTCGTACAGAACCTCTCCCCGGGCGCCGCGGCCCGGCTCGGCCTGGACGCGGCGACGCTGTGCGCCGCGCACCCCCGGCTGGTGGCGGTGGACATCTCCGGCTACGGCTCCGGCGGGCCGTACCGGGACCGGCGGGCCTACGACATGCTCGTGCAGTGCGAGGCGGGGCTGGTGTCGGTGACGGGCACGGCCGGCGAGCCCGCGAAGGCGGGGGTGCCCGCGGCCGATATCGCGGCGGCGATGTACGCGTTCTCGGGGGTGCTGGCCGCGCTGCTCCGGCGGTCGGCCACCGGGCGCGGCGGCCCGGTGGAGATCTCCATGCTGGAGTCGCTGGCGGAGTGGATGGGGCATCCGCTGCACCATGCGATGCACGGGGGCGAAGCCCCGGCGCGTACCGGAGTCGCCCATGCGGTGATCGCGCCGTACGACGCCTATCCGACGGCCGGCGGCGGACGGGTGCTGCTCTCGGTGCAGAACGACCGGGAGTGGCGGCTGCTCGCGGAGCGGGTGCTGGGCCGTCCGGAGCTGGGCGGTGATCCGCGGTACGCCACCAACACCGCCCGGGTCCGCAACCGGGCCGCCACCGACGCGGTGGTGGCCGCGGCGCTGTCCCGGCTCGGTACGGAGGAGGCGGTACGGGCCCTGGAGGACGCGGGGATCGCCTGTGCCCGGCTGAACTCCGTGCCGGAGGTGGCGGAGCATCCGCAGCTCGCGGCCCGGGACCGCTGGCGGGAGATCGCGACCCCGGCGGGACCGCTGCGGGCACTGCTGCCGCCGATCACCCTGCCGGGCGGCCCGGAGGCGCGGATGGGACCGGTCCCGGCGCTGGGCGAGCATACGGACGCGCTGCTCGCCGAGGTGGGCGCGGACGAGGCGGAGCGGGCCGCGCTGCGCCGGGACGGCGTGGTCGCCTGACGGCAGCCGGCTGCTGCGGGGCGGCCCGGCGGGTGACCGGGCCGTGACGGGGAGGCCGGAGGGAGTGTCAGTCGCCCGTGCGCGGGGCCGCACAGGCGGTGACACGTGACGCGGAGTGCGCGACGGCGGCTCGGGTGACGGCCGCCCGGCAGCCGAGAATCAGTGGCGGCTGCCGAGGAGCGTACGGCGCAGTCGGCGCAGCGGGGCAAAGAGGGACACTCGTCCGGTCCTGCCGCGGTTGCGCTCGTGCGCGACGTCGCGCGCGGTCAGCTCCAGCATCAGGGACGTCGCCTCGACCGTCTCGCGCTGCGGAACGGCGGGGCCGCCCAGCACCGAGAGATGGCGGTCGAGACGCGAGCTGGTCGCGCTGCTTCCGCAGGTGATCGCAGGCACTCGCGGCCTGCTCCGCACTGTTATCTGTTCCATGACACTCCCCACCCGTAACGACGCACCCGGCCCGGGCAGGTTAACCCTATCGCCCCCGGGTGACACTCGTGTATCCCGCCTGCGCGATTCACCACGCCCGTACGCGAGTTGACGCCACCCCCCACCGGCACCGTCAATTCGGTCGATTTCCCGGCGAGTTGGACAGATACCGGCATCGCGGCCGTGACATCACAGTAGTCACAGCAGCCCCGGCAGCGACAGGAAGTGATCGCGCTCACAGCGGCACCACGGCCGTCCGGCGGTTGGTGACAAGCCGGTGACAGGAGGGTGCCGGGCGCGCTCCAAGTGCGCTCCCGGGGGGCCGCAGCGGGCCGGATTCCGGCTAACTTGAAAGGGTTTCCCCCCGGCTTCCGGCGGGGTTCCTCGATGTCGTGCACCGCCGTACCTCCGCCCTTTCGGATGGGAGCCCTGATGCACGGAAGACTCGTCGCCGACCGGTACCGCCTGGACGCCCCGCTGGGCGAGGGCGGCATGGGAGTGGTGTGGCGCGCCAGGGACGAAGTACTGGACCGCGAGGTGGCGGTCAAGGAGGTACGGGCCCCGGGGGGCCTCGGCACCGCGGACGTCCGGCGGCTCTACGCCCGGCTGGAGCGCGAGGCCCGGGCCGCGAGCCGGGTCTCCCACCGCAACGCGGTCACCGTGTACGACGTGGTGTTCGACCGCGGCGGGGCGGGCCACGGCGCGGACGGCGACCGGGGCGGCAGCGGCGGGGAGGGCGACGCGGACCGGCCGTGGATCGTGATGGAGCTGGTGCGGGGCCTGTCGCTGGCCGAGGTGCTGGCCGCCGAGGGCCCGCTCACCCCGCAGCGGGCCGCCCGGATCGGCGCCGAGGTGCTGGCCGCGCTGACGGCCGCCCATGAGGCCGGCGTACTCCACCGCGATGTCAAACCGGGGAACGTCCTGATCGGCAACGACGGGCGGGTGGTGCTCTCGGACTTCGGCATCGCCTCCGTCGAGGGCACCCCCCAGCTCACCATGACGGGTGAACTCGTCGGCTCCCCGGAGTTCCTCGCCCCGGAGCGGGCCCTCGGGCGGAACCCGGGTCCCGCCTCGGACCTGTGGTCGCTGGGGGTGCTGCTGTACGCGGCGGTGGAGGGCGCGTCGCCGTTCCGCCGGAACACGGCGCTGGGCACCCTGCAATCGGTGGTGGAGGACCCGCTGCCGCCGTCCCGGCTGGCCGGGGAGCTGGCGCCGGTCATCGCCGGGCTGCTGCAGAAGGATCCGGCGGAGCGGCTGGGGGCGGCCGAGGCCACCAGGGCGCTGCGGGTGATCGGTGCCGGGGGTACGGCCGCCGGACCGGCGGCGCTCCCGGGGGCGTACGCGCCGACCGTCACGACGGCGACCCCGCTGCCCGGCCCGGTACCGGTGACCGTCGCGTCCCCCGTGTCCGGGCCCGCCGCCGTACCCGGCACCGCCGGGGCCGATCCCGGCCCGCCGGACAAGCGGGCGAAGGCGGTCCTCGCGGCGGGGGCGGCGCTCGCCGTGATCGCCTCGGCCGGACTGGCCTGGGCGCTGATCGGACAACTCGGCGGCGGGGGCGACAAGGACAGGCCGGCCGGCGCCGCGTCGTCCGCCGCCCGGACCACCGACTCGCCGGTGAAGGCGCCCGTGGCCGCCGGCGGCGGCACGCGCAGTGCGCCGGCCGGCCCGAGCGCCGCGGCCTCGCCCTCGCGGGAGGTGCGGCAGCGCGTGACCGTCACCGTCGAGGCGGTACGCGACGGCTGGACGGGCAGCTGCCCGCCGGCCGCCTCCGCCGCCGCCCCGGCCTTCCGGGCGCGGATCACGGTCGGCTCGGTCCCCACGGCCGTCGAGTACCGCTGGACCACCGAGAACGGCACCGCGACCGACTCCCGGTGGCGGACCCTCGACTTCGGGGCGTACGGGGAGCGCACGCGGACGGTGGAGCACACGGTCTCCGCGTACCGGGAGGGGGAAACGCTCCGGGACCGGATCCGGGTGGAGATCCGGAAGCCGGTCGCGGCGCGTTCGGAGTGGGTCGCGTTCACGGTGGTGTGCGAGCGGACGCCGCCGTCGGGTGCGGGGTCGGCGTCCGCGAGTGCCCCGGCGGCCGGTGCGACCGCCGGGACGACAACCGGGGCGGGCGGCTGACCCGGGTCCGGGTCCGGGCCCGGCGGAGCGGGCGGGAGCCCGCCGCCGGAGCGGCCGGGTCACCGGACCGCCGGACCGCCGGACTCCCGGGCCGTCAGGCGTTCGAGCGGAAGACCGGCAGATAGCCGCCGGACTGTCCGGCCGCGGTCGGGTGGTACGAGTCGCCGATGCTGGTCCAGTTCACGCTGTGCAGCCACGGCGCGGAGGAGCAGATCTCGTGCCCGGTGAAGGCGGGTACGACACTGGCGAAGGTGTAGCCGTGGTCGGCGGCCCGCTTGGCGACGGCGGTGTTCAGATGGTCGGCCGCGCCGTTGATGGCGGCCCGCTCGTTCTCGCTCAGACCGAGCAGACAGCCGCCGCCGAGCTTGTAGAAGCGGGGATAGCCGAGCACCACGACCCGGGCGGCGGGTGCCTTGGCGCGGATCGCGCCGTACACGCTGTCGAGCCGGCCCGGCAGGGTCGAGTCGACGTACGCCTTGGCCTGGTTCACCCGGTTGATACAGGCGGACTCGGACTGGAGGACGCAGGTCGTCATCACGTCCGAGAAGCCCGCGTCATTGCCCCCGACGGTGAGGGAGACCAGGTCGGTGCCGGAGTTCAGCGGGCCGAGCTGGTTCGCGCTGACATCGTTGGTACGGGCTCCGGAGCAGGCGGTGAAGGAGAACGAGGAGGGCGCGTTCGCGGCCGCCCAGAGCTTCGGGTAGGCGCGGTTGCTGCGCTTGCAGTCGCCGCTCGCCCCGTCGTAGTCGCCCGCGCCCACGCCCGAGGAGTAGGAGTCGCCGAGGGCGACGTAGTCGACGGGGGCGGCCGCCTCTCCGGCCTGGGCCGGGGCGGCTCCGGCGACCGCGAGTAAGGCACCGAGCAGAAGCGTGGACGCGAGTTTCACGACACGGGTCGGTTTCATGGATTCTCCCTCTAGGCAGGATCGCTGCGCCCACCGTGGTACCAGGCGGCCCGATCGACAGAGAATGTTCATGACAAGAGAGATTGGTCACTCTTCTTGACGCGGAATCAACCGCGGTTCAGCATGTAGGGCTCCACCCCAGGCTGCCCGGGAGCACAACCGCCCATGCGGGACCACGACGACACACCACCGGCGATCAGGAACGATCTTCCACCGATCCTCGCGGGGGCCGCGTGCGCCACGGCCGGAACCGGCGTCGCACTGGCCCTGTTGGGCAGCGATTCACCCCTTCGCGCCCCCTTCGTCCTGTTCTTTCTGTTCGCCGCACCCGCAGCCGGACTCTTCGCACTGCTGCGCCGGATGGAACCGGGGGCGCGTACGGCGGCCGCCGTTGCCGGCGCCGGTGCGATCGACCTCGCAGCCGCGGCGGCACTGTCCGGACTGGAGGCGTTGTCAACGGGTTCATCCGTGGCGGTTATCGTGACTGTCTCCGCACTGCTGTTCCTCTGGGCAGCGGCGGACCGGAGGAACGAACGGTCCATGCCGGAACAGATCCACCAGTGACCGGTCATTCGGTCTCGAAAATGCAAAAAATCAAGTCCACGTTCCTGGGCTTGTCATACAGTCGCCAACATCAATACCGTCAGACAACCACTCGCTTTTGAGACATCACGAAGCGGCTCAAGGGGAGGGCTCGCGCGCCGCGGTGGCTCGGAGCGGGTGGGCGCGGTAGGGGGGTGCCGTACCCGGTTCGCGTACTCGTATTCGTGCTCGTCATCGACTGCGTACCGAGGCGTACCGCGCGGCCAGTTCTGTAACTCGTCCCTTGGTGCGGAGTGCTGCTCCGCCGTGGCCGAGCGAGAAGTAACCCCCCTTTAAACCGGACATGCGTCCTGACCGCCCGGGCGCGGGCGGTCCACCGGTGGAGAGGGAAAACAATCCAATGACTTCAGTTCTGCGCCCGGCCGACCCGGGGCACGGTTCGACGGCGGCCGACCCGGGGCACGGTCCCGAGGCGGGCACCGCCCTGCTCGGCGAGCGGGAGACGGGTGCCGATCCGGCCGCCGGCCCGGACGACGGCGCCGCAAGACACTACCGGCCGGTCTCCTCGCACCTGGCCATCGCCCCGCCCGTGAGCGTGGTGATCCCGGCCATGAACGAGGCGCAGAACCTTCCGCACGTCTTCAAGACGCTGCCCGACTGGATCCACGAGGTCGTGCTCGTCGACGGCAACTCCACCGACGACACCGTCGAGGTCGCCCGGCAGCTGTGGCCCGACGTGAAGGTCGTCACCCAGGAGGGCAAGGGCAAGGGCGACGCCCTGATCAGCGGTTTCGCCGCCTGCACCGGCGACATCATCGTGATGGTCGACGCGGACGGCTCCGCCCACGGCAGCGAGATAGTCTCGTACGTCTCCGCCCTGGTCTCCGGCGCGGACTTCGCCAAGGGCTCCCGCTTCGCCAACGGCGGCGGCACCGACGACATGACCTTCATCCGCAAGCTGGGCAACCGGGTGCTGTGCGCCACGGTCAACGCCAAGTTCGGCGCCCGCTACACCGACCTCTGCTACGGCTACAACGCCTTCTGGAAGCACTGCCTGGACGACATCCGGCTGGACTGCACCGGCTTCGAGATCGAGACGCTGATGAACATCCGCGTCGTCAAGGCCGGACTCCGGGTGCAGGAGGTGCCGAGCTACGAGTACGACCGCATCCACGGCGTCAGCAACCTCAGCGCGGTCCGCGACGGACTGCGGGTGCTGCGGGTCATCCTGAAGGAGAAGGGCGTCACCCGCGCCGCCCGCCGCCGCGCCCAGGGCGGCTCCGGCGTCCGCGCCGAGCGCGGGGAGTCCGCGTGAGCGAGGACCCCGGCCCGGTCTCCGGGCCGGGCCCCGGCCCCTCCGGCCCCGGCTCCGGCTCCGGCTCCGCCGCCGGGCGCGGTTTCTCGGTGGTCGTCTGCGTCTACACCGAGGACCGCTGGAGCGACATCCTCGAAGCCGTCGCCTCGGTCCGCGCCCAGTCGCTGCCCGCCCTGGAAACCCTGCTGGTCGTCGACCACAATCCGGCGCTCCTCGGCAGGCTGGCCCGGGAGTTCGAGGAGTACGCGGCGGACTCGCCGGACCTGCCCCGGGGCGCGGCCGTCCGGGTGCTCGCCAACGCGGGCCCCCGCGGTCTCTCGGCCGGGCGCAACACCGGCATCGCCGCCGCCCGCGGCGAGTTCGTGGCCTTCCTCGACGACGACGCGGTGGCCGAACCCGACTGGCTGCGCGTCTTCGCCGAGGGCTACGACGACCCGGCGGTGGTGGCCGTCGGCGGCCGCACCGACGCCGCCTGGGCCTCCGGCCGGCGGCCGGACTGGTTCCCCGAGGAGTTCGACTGGGTCGTCGGCTGCACCTACCGGGGGCTGCCCCCGGGCCGGGTGCGGGTCCGCAACGTACTCGGCGGCAACGCCTCCTTCCGGCGCACCGCGTTCGACGCCGCCGGGGGGTTCGCCACCGGCATCGGCCGCGACGGCGACAAGCGGCCGCTGGGCTGCGAGGAGACCGAGCTGTGCATCCGGCTGTCGCAGGCGCTGCCGGACGCGGTGCTGCTGATCGACGACCGGGCGGTCATCCACCACAAGGTGCCCTCGGTCCGTGAGCGCTTCGCCTACTTCCGTACCCGCACCTATGCCGAAGGGCTGTCCAAGGCGCTGGTGGCCAGGAGTGTGGGCGCGGGCAAGGGGCTGGAGTCCGAACGCGCCTACACCACCCGGGTGCTGCCCGCCGGAGTGGTCCGGGGGCTGCGGGACGCGGCCCGGGGCCGGCCGGGCGGCGCGGGCCGCGCCGGGGCCATCGTCGCCGGGGTCGCCGCGGCCGCCGGGGGCTATGCCCTGGGCACCCTGCGGGCCCGCCGGGGCGGGGTCACCTTCTCGTCGGGGCCGATCGCGCCGCTGCCCGCGGACCACGAGACCACGGACCACGAGTCCGCGGCCGGGAGCACCGGAGCCGCCGTGACGACCGGGGAGACCCGCACCGGATGAACACACCCGTTCCCGTACTGATGTACCACGCGGTGGCCGACGACCCGGCGAAGGAGACCTACGGGCTCTCCGTCACCCCGGCGGCCTTCGCCGAACAGATGGCAGTCCTCGCCGAACGCGGTTTCACCCCGGTCACCACGGCCGAACTGGGTGCCGCCTGGCGGTCCGGCGAGCGCCGGCCGCTGCCCGCCCGCCCGGTGCTGATCACCTTCGACGACGGTTACGAGGGGGTGCACCGGTATGCCCTGCCGGTGCTGGCGGAGCGCGGTTTCGCCAGCACCCTCTTCGTCTCCACGGGCTGGCTGCGGGGCGCCCACGAGGAGGGCGGCGCCCTGGACACCATGCTCGACTGGGACCAGGTGCGGGAACTGGCCGCGGCCGGCTGCGAGATCGGCGGCCACACCCACAGCCATCCGCAGATGGACCAGATCGACGACGCACGGCTGCGGTTCGAGACCGAGCACTGCCGGGACGTCGTCGCGGGCGAACTGGGCGAGCTGCCCGGATCCTTCGCGTACCCCTACGGCTACTCCAGCCGCCGGGTCCGCGAAACGGTCCGGGCGGCGGGCTTCGCCCAGGCGTTCGCGGTCGGCAACGGCCTGGCCCGGGCCGCCCAGGGCCCGTACGCCGTCGAACGGCTGACCGTCCGCCGCCGGACCGGTATCGACGAGTTCACCCGGATCGTGGAGGGCCGGGCGATCGTCCGCACCTTCGCCGCGGACCGGGTGCTCACCAAGGGGTACGCGGCCGTGCGCCGCACCCGCCGCGCGGCGACACTGCTGCGGGAGGCGGCCGGGCCCGGCGCCCGGGCCTGACGGCCCGGCCCGGCCCGGCGAACGGAAGCGCGGGCCCGGCGGTACCGGCCCGCGCCCGCCGGGCCCGTACGCGCCGGTCACCGGGAACCGGCGGACACCGCTCCGGGCCTCTCACCGGACCCTCCGGACCGCACCGCGCACCGGGCGGGCACAAAAGCCGGTGCGCCGCCGGAGCCGGTGACGGATCATAAGGCGCATGTCAGTCCCGCAGCCCCAGGACGCCCTGCCGATCCGGCTCCATCTCACCGACGACGACTCGCCCGCCGATGTCATCGACGCCCTGTTCATCAGCCGCTTCGCCGGTGGCGACCAGCCCTGCGCGCACTCCGTCACCATCGACACCGTCCGCGCCGACGCACCGCTGCTGCCGCCGGACGCCCGGGTACTGCGCCGGTCCGTCGGGACCAACCGCCGCAGCTCGGTGCTGGCCGAGGGGGACGGCTGGACGCTGCTGGTCTCCCGCTGGCAGCAGGGCGTCGACGTCTCGGTCACGGCGGTCACGCCGGAGCTCGCCCGGGAGGTCGTGGAGCGGACCGTGCGGGACGCGGAGGAGAAGCCCGAGCCGGTACCGGAGAACGTGACGATGGGCTTCTGGTACCACTCCCCCGGCCGCGGCCCCCGCCGGACCACCCGGCCGATCACCGCGGGCTCCTGGGAGGAGGTGCGCGGCAACTACTCCGCGCCGGTCGGAGCGGCCTTCGACGGGCTGATGAAGCTCACGCCCGACGAGATCACCGGCCGGCTGCTGCTGCTCCACGGCCCGCCCGGCACCGGCAAGACGTCCGCGCTGCGGACCCTGGCCCGGTCCTGGCGGGACTGGTGCCGGGTGGACTGCGTGCTCGACCCGGAGCGGCTCTTCAACGACGTCGGCTATCTGATGGACATCGCCGTCGGCGAGGACAACGAGGAAGACGATGACGACGCTGCTGCCGCCGCCGCCGGGGACGACGGCGGTGCGGGCGGCCGACCGAAGAGCCGCTGGCGGCTGCTGCTTCTGGAGGACTGCGACGAGCTGATCCGCGGCGAGGCCAAGCACGCCACCGGGCAGGCGCTCTCCCGGCTGCTGAACCTGACCGACGGTCTGCTCGGCCAGGGCCGCAATATCCTCGTCGGCATCACCACCAACGAGGACCTCGAACGGCTGCATCCCGCCGTGGTGCGGCCAGGCCGCTGTCTGGCCCGGGTAGAGGTCGGCCCGCTGTCGCGCGAGGAGTCCACCGCCTGGCTGGGCACGGCGGACGGAGTGGGCCGGGAGGGTGCGACGCTCGCCGAGCTGTACGCGCTGCGCCGGGGCAGCACCCCGCCGTCGGTTCAGGACCGGAGCCGGACGCCGGACGCGGGCCTGTATCTGTGAGCCGGACGCCCGCCGCCGCGCTACCGGCGGCGGGCGGGGCACGCGCCGGCCGGGACCGGTGGCGGGCGCGGGGTCAGGATCCGGTGCCGTACGCGGCGCGCAGCGCGTCCCCGACGGCCGCCGCCGCTTCGCCGGCGGAAGCGCCGAGCCGGTGGGCGCGTTCGGCGAAGGCGTCAGCGGCCCGGGCGAGTTCACGGGCGGCCGCGTCGCCCGCCGCGGCGACGAAGGTCCCGTTGCGGCCCCGGGTCTCGACGACCCCGTCGCTCTCCAGGGCCCGGTAGGCCTTGGCCACGGTATTGGGGGCGAGTCCGAGCTCTTCGGCGAGGCCCCGGACGGTCGGCAGTTTGTAGCCGGCCGGCAGCGCTCCGGACCGGGCCTGTTCCGCGATCCCGGCGCGCAGTTGTTCGAAGGGGGCGGTGCCCGATGCGGTATCGATGGCGATCTTGAGGGTCACGCGCCGATTCTCCCCCATCCCCCCGTCCCCCATCCGTACGGCGGTCCGCCGGGATCCGCCGGAAGCACGAGGACAGGAAAGACACGATGACCGGAACGGCGGGGACGCCGGTGGAGATCCGTCTGGTGAAGGCGGGCCGCACCAAGATCGAGTATCCGGCGGAGCGGATCGCGGACGACGGTACCCGGGTGGTGGTCCGGGCCGCCTGGGCGGCGCCCGGTGTCCGGGACTTCGGGTTCGTCCGCTTCGAGCCGGGCGATGTGTTCACCGAGTACTACTGGCGGGACCGCTGGTACGCGGTGAAGGAGGTCAGGACCGGGGACGGCGGGCTCAAGGGCTGGTACTGCGACATCACCCGGCCGGTGGGGGTGTCCGGCGCCGTACTGACGGTGGAGGACCTGGACCTCGACCTCTGGGTGCCGCCGGACGGCGGGCCCGCGCTCAGGCTGGACGAGGACGAGTTCGCGGCGAGCGGTCTCGCGGAGCGGGATCCGGCAGCCGCCGCGGCGGCCGTGCGGGCGCTGGACGAACTGGCCCGCCGGGCCGCGGAGCCGGACGGGCTGGCCCCGCTGCTGGCCTGACGGACGTCCGCCCGCCGGGCCGGAAAGCCGGGCGGACCCGCGCCGCCGCCGGTCTAACGGGCGTCCGCCCTCCCGGGGGCGGCTTCGCCCAGCGGTACGCCGAGGGGTTTGCGGTAGTGGATGCGGTCGTACGGGCCGTCGATCCGGCGGTCCGTGATCTCGTACCCGTAACGCGCGTAGAGATTCTGGTTCTCCCACATCAGTGCGTTGGTGTAGAGCCGGATCTCCGTCAGGCCGAGCTGCCGGGCCCGGACCTCGGCCAGTTGCAGAAGGGCCCGGCCGAGGCCGGTGCCCCTGGCGTCCGGGTGGACCGCGATGGACTCCAGGAAGAGGTGGTCCTCGTGGGGGACGAGGACGATGACCCCGCGGACGGGGTCCCCGGTCACGAACACCCGCCCCGCCGCCACATCGGCGGCGTGGTCCGCCTTCATGGGGGCGGGCACGACTCCGATCCGCTCGATGTAGTGGTGGTAGGCCGCGTCGGTCACGGTCTTCACCAGCGGTACATCTCCGGGGACGGCGAGGCGGGTGTCCATGGTCATCTCACATCCGGGTTCATGACGTGATGTTACGACGGCGCAGAACGAGCTTCTTCAGCAGCGGCCACGCCAGCAGGATCGCGATGATCACGTAGACGGTGACGGAGAAGCCGGTGTTCACCAGTCCCGAGATGCTGCCGTCGCTGAGCTGGAGGGCGCGCCGCAACTGCTGCTCGGCGCCCGGGCCCAGGATGACACCGATGACCGCGGGCAGGATCGGCAGCCCGTAGCGGCGCATCCCGAAGCCGATCAGACCGATGATCAGCAGGATCACCAGGTCGAGGGCCTCGCCGCCGACCGCGTAGGCACCGACTCCGGCGAAGAAGAGGATGCCCGCGTAGAGGTACGGCCGCGGGATCCGCAGCAGCTTCGCCCAGACCGGCGCCAGCGGCAGGTTCAGCGCCAGCAGCAGGACCATGCCGACGAAGAGCGACGCGATCAGACCCCACACCAGGTCGGGCTCGCGCTCGAAGAGCAGCGGTCCGGGCTGGATGCCGTACTGCTGGAACGCGGCCAGCATCACGGCCGCGACGGCGGTGGTGGGCAGACCGAGGGTGAGCATCGAGACCAGGGTGCCCGCGGCCGAGGCGGACGCCGCCGACTCCGGTCCCGCGACGCCCTCGATGGCGCCCTTGCCGAACTCCTTCTTGTTCTTGGAGAGCCGCTTCTCGGTGACGTAGGAGAGGAAGGTGGGGATCTCCGCGCCGCCCGCGGGGATCGCGCCGAAGGGGAAGCCGATGAACGGGCCGCGCAGCCAGGGCTTCCAGGTGCGCTTGACGTCGTCCTTGCCGAGCCAGGGGCGGCCGACCGGGATCGGGGCGGACGCGCCGCGGCGCAGATGGGCGGCGACCCAGAGGGCCTCGCCGATGGCGAAGAGACCGACGGCCACGATGACCACGTCGACACCGTCGGCGAGCTGGAGCGAGCCGAAGGTGAGCCGCTGCTGGCCGGTCATCGAGTCGAGACCGACGAGTCCGATGGTGAGACCGATCAGCAGGGAGGCCAGTCCGCGGATCCGGGAGGAGCCGAGGACGGAGGTGACGGCGATGAACGCCAGCACCATGATCGCGAAGTAGTCGGGGGCGCCGATGTCGACGGCGAGTTCGGCGACCTTGGGCGCGAGGGCGACCAGCAGGATGGTGCCGATCATGCCGCCGGCGAAGTGACCGATGGCGGCGGCGGCGAGTGCTTGGGAGCCGCGCCCCGATTTCGCCATCGGATTGCCTTCGATCGCGGCGACCACCGCCGCGCTCTCACCCGGTGTGTTGAGCAGGATCGAGGTGGTGGAGCCGCCGAACATGGCTCCGTAGTAGATACCGGCGAACATGATGAACGCGCCGGTCGGTTCGAGTCCGTAGGTGACGGGGAGCAGCAGGGCGACGGCCATCGCGGGGCCGATGCCGGGCAGGACACCGATCGCGGTGCCCAGGAGCACTCCGATCGCCGCCCAGAGGAGGTTGATGGGCGTCAGCGCGGTGCCGAAGCCGTCGATCAGTGAGTTGAACGAATCCATCGGGCTACAGCACCCCCATGAGCGGGCCACCCGGCAGCGGAACACCGAGCAGGTTGTTGAAGAGGTAGTACGTGCTGAGCGCGAGCACGGCGGCAATCAGCGGGTCGCGGTGGAAGTGCCTGCTGCCGAGGGCGAACGCGGCGCCCCAGAAGAGCAGGGTTCCGGCGATCGGGAAGCCGATCGGTCCGATGAGCACGGCGAAGGCCAGGAAGACACCGGCGAGCAGGAGGACGGTCTGCCAGTCGCTCGGTTCGCTGAGGTCGATGTCCTCGCCGCCCTCGGCCTCGCCGCGGCCGCCGCGCAGGACGTCGACGGCGAGCAGTACGGCGACCACCAGCAGGCCGATGCCGACGACGATCGGCACGGTCTTGGGGCCGACCGGGCCCCGCTGGGCTATCTCGACGTCCATGGTGAGGGCGTCGCCGAGGACGAGCAGACCGATGGCGAACAGCAGCACGCTGACACCGAGCTCGGAGCGGTCCCGAAGCCAGGAGCCACGGCTCTCGGGGGCCTTGTCGGCGGTCTTCTCGGGGGTCTTGGCGGACGCGTTCTCCGCCGGCTGCGCGGCGGGAGTCTCCTGCGGGGTCACAGTCCCAGCTCCTTCAGCACCTGGTCGACGCTCTTGTTCTGTGCGTCGAGGAAGTCACCGAACTCGTCACCGGCGAGGTAGGCATCGGTCCAGCCGTGCTTCTTCAGCGACTCCTTCCACTGGGGCGACGCGTGCAGCTTCTCGACGAGGGCGAGGAGCTTCTCCCGCTCCTGCTCCGAGAGGCCGGGGGGTGCGACAATGCCGCGCCAGTTGATGAACTCGGTGTCCAGCCCGGCCTCGCGGAGGGTGGGGGCGTCGAGGCCGGGCACCCGCTGGGCGCCGGTCACGGCCAGCAGCCGCAGCTCGCCGGACTTGATCTGGTCGAGGTACTCGCTGACGCCGGAGACGCCGAAGGCGACCTTGTTGCCCAGGATGGAGGCGAGCAGTTCGCCGCCGCCGTCGAAGGGGATGTAGTTGACGGACTTGGGCTTGATGCCCGCCGCCTGGGCCATCAGCATCGGGGCGAGGTGGTCGGGGCCACCGGGGGACGAACCGCCGCCGACCGTGAGCTTGCGGGGGTTCTCCTTCCAGGCCTCCAGCAGCTGCTGGATCGTCTTGTAGGGCGAGTCCTTCGAGACCACGACGATGCCCTGCTCCTGGGTGAGCCGGGCGATCGGGGTGGTGTCGGCGAGGGTCTTCGGGGTCTTGTTCGCGTGGACGGCGCCGACGACGCCGAGGCCCATCGACATGGCGAGCTTGCCGTTGCCGTGCTCGCTGACGAGCCGGGCGAGCCCGACCGTGCCGCCGGCCCCGGGGAGGTTGAAGACCTCGATGTCATGGGTCAGGTCGGCGTCCTCGGCGTTCTTCGCCGCGGTACGCGCCGTGATGTCGTAGCCCCCGCCGGGAGTGTTGGGGACCATGAATCGCAGCCCGGGGATCTTCGTGCCGGTCTCGGAGGTGTCGCCCGTACTGAGCAGGGGCGGCCCCACGAGCACCAGCAACGCCGCCCCGAGCAGGGCGAGGGGAGTGCGCAATCGCACGTGAGCCGCCTCTCGGTAGGAGTTTCTGTGAGGTGGCCCACATGTTGCCGTCGCGTTAAGAAAGTGTCTCTCTTCCGGAATCAACGGACGTTGTGGTCATTGTGGTCCCGGCTTAGCGTGAGCTCGTGACGAATGTGCTGGTGGTGGACGACGACTTCATGGTCGCCAAGCTCCACAGCCGCTATGTGTCGGCCACCGACGGCTTCCGGGTCGTCGGGGTGGCCCATAACGGCGCGGAGGCATTGCGGGCGGCGGAGAAGCTGCGGCCCGACCTTGTGCTGCTCGATATCTACCTGCCCGATATGGACGGGCTGAGCGTGCTGCGCGAGCTGCGGGCCGCCGAGGAACGGGATCCCGGGCGGGCGACGGTGGACGCCCTGTTCATCACGGCCGCCCGGGACGCGGAGCTGGTGCGGGCCGCGCTGCGGGCGGGCGCGCTGCACTATCTGATCAAGCCGTTCACCCAGTCCGCGCTCCAGGAGCAACTGCGGCACGTGGCCTCGCTGCGCTCCCGCTTCGACCGGCTGGGCCAGGCCCGGCAGGAGGACGTGGACCAGATCTTCGGCACCCGGCCGCCGGGCGCCCGTGGACTGCCGAAGGGGCTGGCGCCGCACACCGCCGAGCTGGTGGAGCGCATTCTGCGGGAGCATCCGGGGGATCTGTCGGCGTCGGAGTGCGCCGAGGCGGGGTCGCTGTCCCGGGTCAGCGCCCGGCGGTATCTGGAGTACTTCGTGGAGACGGGACGGGTCGAGGTGACCCTGCGTTACGGGGGTACGGGGCGTCCCGAGCGGCGCTACCGGATCGCGGGGCGCCGCTGAACCCGGGCGCCGGGCGCGGCCACGGGGCGGGGCAGGGTCACTGCCCCGCCCCGCCCTTATCACTGTTTTCGCAGCTCAGAGCCGGTCTACCGGGGTCCGGCTCACTCTCCCAGCTCGGCGGTCAGCCAGCGCTGGGGGCGCATCCTGAAGACCGTCTGGTCACCGAAGCCGGCGGCCAGCTCCAGATAGTCCGCCACTTTCCCGGGCGGGAGGTAGCGCCGGGTGATCTCTTCCAGCTGTGCCCTGGTGGCCGGCTCGGCGGAGACGATCGGGCCTTCCACCGACACGTACCGCACGGTGGGCACCACCCGGTCCACCATCAGCGAGAAGCGGCCGGCCCTGGTGAGCAGCCCGGCCTTGCGGGACGTGGTGCCGGTGATCACCCACAGCTCACCGTCCGTGTCGTACTGGTACCAGATGGGGAGGGTCAGGGGTGCCCGCCCCTCCTCCCCCGAGTCCACCGAAAGGGCGGCGATATGCGGTTCCCGCAGGAACTCCTCGCGTTCTTCCCGGCTCAGGACGGTGGGATTGTCTGCCATGGACGCTCTTCCTCCGCTTCGGGTCGGTTCCCTTGCGTGCGGTGCGGAGCGGCCGGAGCCGCTTCCTCAGCCCGCGCTTAGCGCCTCCTTAAAACAAGGATAAGGATCAGCATCTTCCCGTCGCCGCGGGGAACTTCGGGCCTCCGAGGGGCTAGCTTGCTCAACGCCGGAGCTCGGCCCGGACCCTGTGCGCAAGAGGTGATGCACGGGCTGCGCACCCCTGTCCGGGCCGCTCCGGCTCCCCCCAACGTTTGCTCTGAGGAGAACGTCACCATGAGCGCTCGCCGCAAGGTCACGATGGCCGCCGCGCTCGGCTTCGCGCCGCTGGCACTGACCGGGCTGACGGCCACCCCCGCCGCCGCCCATGGCACCATGACGGACCCGGTCAGCAGGATCGCCGCATGTCACGCGGAGGGTCCGGAGAACCCCGACACCGCTGCCTGTCAGGCGCTGGTCGCCGCCGGCGGCACCCAGCCGCTGTACGACTGGAACGAGGTCAACCTGCCCGACCCGGCCGGTGCCCACCAGGCCCGGATCCCGGACGGCAAGCTGTGCAGCGCCGGCCGGGACAAGTACAAGGGTCTGGACGCGCCGCGCACCGACTGGCCGTCGTCGCCGATGGCCGCCGGTTCGAAGACCTTCCAGTGGCGGGCCACCGCCCCCCACAAGGGCACCCTGGACCTGTTCATCACCAAGGACGGCTACGACCCCACCAAGCCGCTGAAGTGGTCGGACCTGGAGGCGCAGCCCTTCGCCTCCGTCACCAACCCGCCGGTGGTGAACGGCTCGTTCGTCTTCGAGGGCACCGTCCCGCAGAAGTCGGGCCGCCACCTGATCTACTCCATCCTCCAGCGCTCGGACTCGCCGGAGGCCTTCTACACCTGCTCGGACGTGGTGTTCGGCGGCGGTACGGGCGGTGCCCCGGCGGCCGCGGCCCCGTCGGAGAAGCAGATCGCGCAGACCGCGGCGAAGTCGTCGGTCGACCACTCCGGCCACGGCGGCGACTCGCCGTCCGAGGCCAAGGCCAATGCCGCCTACACCGCGAAGCACGCCGGCCACCAGGCCGCCGGCAGCAAGGCCGACGAGGGCGCGAAGGCGCAGCTCGGCGGCTCCGCCCCGGCCGCCGGCCAGGGTGACTCCGAGGTGCTGGCGGCCACCGGCGGCGACAACACCACGATGTACATCGCCGCGGGCGGCGGTCTGGTGCTCGCCGTCGGCGCCGGTGTGGTGTTCGCCTCGGCGCGGCGCAGGCCGGCGGCCGGCGGCCGCTGACCGCCACCTGCCCCCTGCCGCGCTCCGGGCGGCCCCCACGGCTGCGCGTCCGTCATCCGATGACGGACGCGCAGTCCGTTTTCCGGGCGTGGGCCGGGTCGAGGGCGTTGGCGACCTCGTGGAAGGCGATCCGGTCGACGGTGCCGACGGCGACGTGCTCGGAGAGGTCGAGCGGGCAGAGGTCCTGGACCACGACGTTCCGGACGCCCGGGCCGGTCAGGAACTGGCTGCGGTACGGGGTGACGACCTGGTCCCAGCGGGTCGCGATCACCGTGTAGCGGACCCCGGGAACGGTGTCGCCGCCCTGGTTCAGCCGGGTGAGGAAGGGTGATCCGGCGATCTGGTCGGTGAGGGCGGGGGCGGTCGTGCCGATCGCCTGCTCCGCGCCGGGGAAGTACCGCAGCAGCCGGGTGAGCCCGAGCAGATCCGTGCCGTGGTTGCTGGGCGCGATGCCGACGAGGGCGTTGACCTCCGCGGCGCCGCCGAGGAACTTCAGATAGTGGCGGGGCATCATCCCGCCCTGCGAATGCCCGACGAGGTCCGCCTTCGTTGCCCCGGTGGCGGCGAGTACCCGGTCGACGAACCCGTCCAGTTCCCCGGCGGACCGGGCGACGGGGCCGAGCCCGTGGAAGAACGGCACCCCGGGCAGCTTTCCGTAGTCCAGCGAGTAGACGCAGTAGCCGCGGTTGACCAGGTACGGGGCGAGTCCGAGCCAGTTGTCGACCGAGTTCCCGAAGGTGCCGTGGACGAGCACCACGGGCCGGGGGTGGGCGGCGGAGGGCTTGCAGGACCAGTTGTTCCAGCCCCGGTCGGGGGCGACGGTCCCGGGTACCGGGTCCGCGGCCGCGGCGGCGGCCGGGGTGCCGGGGCCCAGTGCGGCGAGGGCGGCCAGGAGCAGGGCGGCCAGGGGGCGGAGGTATCGGTTCCGGAGCGGCATCGGGCGGTCTCCTCGCGGCTCGGAGGGGGCGGCCGCCCGGGAGGGAGACCGGACGGCCGGAGCACCGGAGCCGGCGGGCCCACGAATGTGGTGCTCACGACAAGTTACGCACGGGTAATCCGGAGTGGGAAGTTACGCGCCGGTAAAAACTGAGCGCACGTCAGAAAGCCTGCCCGCGCGGGATCTTCCGCCACGAACCGCGAGCACCCGTCACCCGTCACCCGTCACCCGTGAAGCCCCATCGCCCGCGTGCCCCGGTGCCCCGTCCGGACGGCGTACGGGACGGACCCGCGCCGCTCCCGCCGCCGGCGCCCCCGGCCACTCCCGCCACCTCCACCTCCACCGGCCACTCCCGCGGCCGGTGCCCCTGACCGTTCCGGCCGCCCGCCGCCCGCCCCTCCGGCCCGTCCCGCAGGCCCGGCGCCGTCCCCCGTTCGGCCCCCTTCCGCCTGCGCCCGCCCCGCCCTGCGCCGACCGTGGGGCCATGACGCGGACAACGGACGGCGACCGGCCCACCCCCCGAGCCCCGGCCGGGAACCCGCCGCGCCCCGGCTTCCTCGACGAGGTCAGGGACGCGGTCACCCTCCGGGCGGCGCTGCTGATCATCGGGGTTCTCGCGCTCCAGCTCGGGTTCATCACCTCCTATATCGGCGCCTTCCACCAGCCGAAGCCCACGGACATCCCGATCGCCGTGACCGCGCCGACCGCCGCCGCCACCGAACGGGCCGTGGCGGAGCTGGCCGCCCTGCCCGGCAACCCGCTCGACCCCCGGGCCGTTCCCGACGAGGCGACCGCCCGGGCCCGGATCGCGGAGCGCGAGACCGACGGCGCCCTGATCCTCGCCCCCGCGGGCCCCGACCGCATGCTGGTGGCCAGCGCCTCCGGGGCCTCCCTCGCCGACGCCCTGACGGCCGTCGTCACCCGGGCGGAGAAGGCCCGGGGCCGTACCGTCGACGTGATCGACGTGGTCCCCGACGCCCCCGGCGACGCCCGCGGGCTCACCTCCTTCTATCTGGTCGTCGGCTGGTGCGTCGGCGGCTATCTCTGCGCGGCGGTCCTGGCCATCAGCGCGGGCGCCCGGCCCGCCAACCCCCACCGGGGCCTGATCCGGCTCGCCGTCCTGCTGCTGTACGCCGCCGTCACCGGGCTGCTGGGAGCGGTGATCGCCGGGCCGCTGCTCGACGCCCTGCCGGGAAGCACCGCCGCCCTGTGGGGCCTCGGCACCCTGCTGGTGTTCGCGGTCGGGGCGCTCACCCTGGCCCTCCAGGGCCTGGCCGGGATCATCGGCATCGGCCTGGCGATCCTGCTGGTGGTCGTGCTGGGCAACCCCAGCGCCGGCGGTGCCTACCCCTACCCCCTGCTGCCCCCGTTCTGGCGGGCCATCGGTCCCGCGCTGCCGCCCGGCGCCGGAACCTACGCGGCCCGCTCCATCGCCTATTTCCGCGGCAACGGAGCCCTCGGACCGATGCTGGTGATCGCCGCCTGGGCACTCGGCGGGGCGGTCGTCACCATGGTCTGCGCGGTGCTGCGGCGCCGGGCCGCGGAACGGGAGCCGTCGCCGGAACCGGGCTCCCCAGGGGTCACGGCGGACGGCCCCGCTCCGGGGGCGTAACACCGGCGCACAGCGGCGCGAACCCGGACGGGAAGCTTTCGAATCTGCCGCCAAGTGATGGAAAAACCGGCTGAGCCGGGGCGCTGGATGGGTAATCATCAGAAGGGCGGGGAATGCACAGTGTTCGGCTGTCACGCCCTTCCGGGGCGCGGGGCGAAGGGGGTCGGGGTGCGACATCGGGTGCGCATGAACGACGGGCGGCATCTGATCGCGGAACTATCGGGGGATCCGGGGGGCAGGCCGGTATTCCTGCTCCACGGCACCCCCGGCAGCAGACTGGGTCCCGCCCCCCGGGGCATGGTCCTCTACCAGCGCGGAATGCAGCTCATCGCCTACGACCGCCCGGGGTACGGCGAATCGGACCGGCTCGCGGGCCGCAGCGTCGCCGATGTGGCCCAGGACGTCCGGGCCATCGCCGACGATCTGGGCCTGGAGCGGTTCTCGGTGGTCGGCCGCTCCGGCGGCGCGCCGCACGCCCTGGCCTGCGCCGCGCTGATGCCCGACCGGGTCGACCGGACGGCCGCCCTGGTGACCCTGGCCCCCCGGGACGCGGAGGGGCTCGACTGGTTCGAGGGCATGGCCGCCTCCAATGTGGACGCCTACACCTCCGCGCTGGACGATCCCACGGTCTTCACCAAGGTGTTCACCCTGCGCTCCGACGAGATCCGCCGGGATCCGATCCGGCTGCTCAACGACCTCCGCAGGGAACTGCCGGACTCGGACCGGGCGGTCGTCGCGGACGCCGGGGTCCGGTCGATGCTGCTGCGCAACTACCAGGAGGCGCTCCGGATGTCGGCCTGGGGGTGGATCGACGACGCCCTGGCGTTCTCCAGTCCCTGGGGCTTCGATCCGGCGGACATCGACTGCCCCGTCATGCTCTGGCACGGCGAACAGGACGTCTTCTCCCCCGTGGGCCACTCCCGCTGGCTGGCCGAGCGGATCCCGGGGGTGACGGCCGTCCTCGAACCGGCGGCCGCGCACTTCGACGCCCTGCACGCCCTGCCGGGCATTCTGACCTGGCTCACCGAGGAGCTGTAGGGCTCTCCGCGGGGGCCGAGCAGGTAGTCGGCGCCCTTGCGGTCCTTGAGGCGGAACAGTTCCGGGCCGTACTCGGACCAGCGGCCGCTGGCCTCGTAGGGCTCCT
>NZ_JBSFNQ010000055.1:0-54272 GCF_053981115.1 Streptomyces sp. NPDC003691
CCTTGTGAGCTGGGGGCATACGACCCTGCCACCCGATGGGCGGGAGTGCGACTCATTTTCCACCCAACTTGTACGCCGGTCCCGTCTTTGTCTGCGGGAGAGATTGAGTCCTCGGTACAAACCGCCAATCGGTGCACCCCTGTGGATAACGGCAAAACCCCTGATCAGGGGCTGTTTTAGGGACGGTGCACTCTCCGGGGCGGGTTGACTGGCCTTACCGAAACCGCCACGCCGTGCACCCTTTATCCACAGCCAAGTATTCGAACACTCGGGGGGAGGTGCATCGGTTGGCGGTTTCGGTCTGACCTGCGGAAACGCCCCGTTCGGCGCGTTCCTATTGGAAACCGTTTCCAATGAACTGTTCGAGTAAGGACCGTCACCAAAGTTTTGACCCTTACTCAGATTGATGCATCGGTTGGCGGTTTCGGCCCTAAGGGGGCCGTCGTCCCTGGTCAGGACCGAAACCGCCACGCTGTGCACCCTTTATCCACAACACCCCCGGGGCGGGGGCGCCTTCGAGGGCAGGCTAGCGCGCCGGTTGGCCGAGCGCTCGCCACCGCCCGGCGCCGGCGGTTCGGGTGGCGCGGTTTCGACTGCCCCCCGCCCGGATTGGAGTTGTAGGCAAACTTGTAATTCAACTACAAGTCGCGTAGTGTGGGGACCGCACCAACCGCCGGGGAACAGTCCCGGCGGACCGGACCGGAAGGAACCCGCGAATGAGCGTCAACTCAACTCCGATGTCTGTCGGTTCTGCGCTGGAGAACGGCGCCCCCCGGAACCTGGGAGCGCTCGCCGGTGCGGCGACGCGTCGAGGATGGGGCGCCATGGTGGAGCGGGCCGAGACGCGGGACGAGTGGACGCTCGTCGTCGCCACCCCGTCCGACTCCCGTACGGGCCGCTACGTGTGGCGCGCGGGCAAGTGGGTCACCTTCAACACGCACGGTTACCGCGAAACGGTCGCGTTCTACCGCACGGACACCGACGGGGCGCCCCGGGCGAACACCCCGGCGGAGACTCCGGCCGCGGCGGCGAACATCGTTCCCGACCCCGTGGCCGATGCGCAGGAGCGCGCGGACGCCGAGGCGGCGGAGGCGTTCCGCGTCAAGGCGACGCGTGCCCATGACCGCGTGACGAAGGGTCACAAGCGGGTCGTTGCCGCGGCGGAGCGCGCCGGTACCGCATGGGAGCGCGCAGTGTCCGCGCTGGAGCGCGCCGAGGCGGCCGAGGCGCGGGAGACGGAGCGTGCTCACGTCCGCGTCGCCGAGGCTGACGCGCTCATGTGGTCGCACCGTCCCGGGAGCGCGGAGTACCTCGCCGCTTTCGGTGAGTTCCTGACGGCGCGTTTCGACGCCGAGTCCCTGCCCGGGGCGGAGGCGGCGGAGGAGGTACGGGAGTACACCGAGCGCGCCCGTACGGCGTCCGCCTACACGTGGGAGGGCGCGGACGGTGCGGAGCACACCGGGGCCGGTGCTGCACTCGAAACCGCCGACCATGCTCGGAAAGAGGTCATGATCGAATACACGACCTTTGAGCGCTCCACCCCGGCCGGTCGGTTCAACGCTGAAACGGCGTGCGACATCATCTGTGGTCACGCGCGGGACATGGCGGCGGCGGTCCGTCACGCGGAGGCGGCGGCCGAGGCGGCCGAGGCGGCGGCCGAGCAGGCAGAGTCGTGGGCGGACGCTGCGGAGGCGGAGGCGGACGCCGAGGCGTTCGCGGCTGACGCACTGTTCACCCTGGGTACGGCGGACCGGCGACAGGTGGCGTTGGCGCGCGCTTACTGGAGCGTGTCCGACGTCGTGGCGGACGCGTACGCCGAGGCGGCGGCGGACGGATCGGCCGAGGAGGAGCGGCGCGCGGCGGTCCGCGCGGCCGAGGCTGCAACCGCGGTGGAGCGAGAGGCCGCGCGGCCGGCGGAGCGCGCGGAGGCGGAGCGCGCGGCGGAGCGCGTCGCCGCGGCGGAGGAGGCAGAGACTCACTCCGCGCGGGCGGCCGAGGCGTACGAGATCACGCGAGACCTGATGACGTACACGCGGAGCGCATGGGCCGCGCGGCCGGTCGAAACGCTCCCCGAGGCCGAGGCGGCGGAGGCGCGCGCGTTCCTGCGGCTCCTCGACCGCCGGTCCCGGACGGCGCACACCATCGACTGTGCCGCACGGTGGGACTGGTACGACGGGGCGCGCGTGACCGACCCCCAGCGCGCACGGGACTGCGCGAACCGCGCCCGTGTGCTGGCGGACGGGTGCGAGGCTCACGCGCGGCGCGTGGCCGAACTGTTCGCATGGACGGAGCACGCGCAGCGTGAGGCGGCGGCCGAGGAGGAGCGGCGCGCGGCGGTCCGTTGGGCCGAGGAGGAGCTCGCGCGCGCCGAGGAGCGCGCGCGGAATCAGAGCGGCTACCCGTCCGCGCAGGCTCGCCGGATCGGGGAGGGGAACGCGCGGCGCGCGGTGCAGAACGCCCGGTGCGCGCTCGCCGAGTTGAACGGGCGCCCGTTCGTGGCGCGCGCTGAAATCAGCAGCGCGGGTCACGACCGGAGTTGGTACGTGGTCGACGCGTCCCGGGGGCGCCGGATCATCGCATCCGGTTTCGGGTGCATGGCGGAGGCGGAGCACGACGCCGAGCGTCGCAACGACGAGCGCGCGGCCGAGGCGGCCGAGGCCGCGGCGGCACAGGGGTCGGCGCTTTCCGGAGGATTTGACGAGTGCACGACAGTAAGGCGGCAGGCTCCCGCTCGAACCGAGGATCATTCCCGGAAACTTGACGAGGACGCGTCATCTTGGCGGGTGGCGGCGGACCGCAACGCCCGGAACACCCTTGCCCTGATGTCCCAGCCGCGGCGGCGCCCGACCGGGAACGCTGACGACTCGGCGCGCGTGGTGCTGTGCTGGACCGAAAGTGCGTACCCGGACCGGTGGGAGGTCACGGCATCGTGGCGCGGGCATCGGTTCTTGGTCGGGCAGTACAAAGGGGAATGGGTCATCACCCGTGAGGAGATGCACCCTGCGGACGCGCGGAAGTGCCCCCGCCAGTGGCGCAAGGGCGAGCAGGTCCGCCGCCCGGACCGGCGGCCGATCCTGTCCCGCGCCGAGGCTGACGCGCTGATGGCCGCGCGGGTTGAGGAACGGCGCCAGGTCGAGGCGGACATGCGGGCGCGGATCGGGGCCGCGGCGGAGGGCCCGGCGCCGGTGTGGACCCCGGTCCGGAGTATCACGGAACCCCGGCGGGCGCCCAAGGCGGACCGGACTCCGGCTGACGTTCTGGCCGAGTGGGGCGACGCGGTGACGTACGAGGAGATCATCCCGGACACCCCGGAGGACTCCCTCGCCCCCGCCCCTTCGGTGGAGCCCCGGCGGCCGGAGGCGGATGCGCGCTGCGCCCCGGTGGTCGCGGAGGCCGCGGCCGACAGCCCGGCGGCGCCCGCCGAGAACGCCGCCCCCGCCGCCGGGGGCGACCCGGCCCCCGTGGTGCCGGCGCTTCCCCGGAGATTTGACGCGGACGCGTCAATGGCACTGGCCCCGGAGATCACCCGGGCGCGGCGCCGGGCCGAGGAGGCGGAGCTCCGCGCGGTCGAGGCGCGGCGCCGCGCCGAGCAGCTCGGCGACAGTGCCAGTGCGCACTATGGCCGGTTCGCGGGCGGACAGCCCATCCTGATGGGGCATCACTCCGCCCGGGGCGCGCTCCGGGCGCGGGAGCGGGGCGACGCTGCGACGCGACGGGCGGTCGAGGCGACGGCCGCCGCGGAGCGGGCGGAGCGCGACGCGCGGAAGGCGGCGGCGGAGGCCGAGCGCGCCGCGATCGTGCACGGGCGGGACCGCCCGTGGGAGCGGTCCGACTTCCGGCCGGGGGACGTGGTCGAGGCGCGCAAGGTCTACACGGACCGGTACGTCGTGGTGCGCGCGAACCTCAAGACCGTGACGCTTCGGAACGTCAACACGATCACGGACACCAAGGCGCGGTACGACCAGATCCTTTCGCGGACGCGGGACGGGGAGACCGTCACGAACCCCGGCGCCGCCGACGCCCCCGCCCCGGCGGACGTGCCCGCGGCGCCCCCGGCGGTGCCCGCTACGGACGCCCCCGCGGAGCCTGCCGCGGATGTACCGGAGTGGTCCCCCGCCCCGGACGGGGAACGGTGGGACTATGCCGCGGTGCGGCGCGTCCTGGTCTGCAAGGGCCTGGCCGAGGGGGAGCTCGGCGAGCGCGACGGATGGCAGATCGGGCCGGACATGTGGGACGTGCGGATCATGCGGGTGCAGGGCTCCGACTGCTTCCGCCCCCGCGGAGCGGCGGCCCGCGGGTCCTGGGATGAGGCACTGGACGCGTACCGGGCGGCGGTCGAGGCGGCCGGGATGACCGTGGTCCGCCGCAACGCGCACTGCCTGGTGGTCCGGGTGCCGGTCCCTGCCGAGCTGCGGTTCACGGCCCGCGCCCGCCGTACCGCCGACCTGTCCGACTTCACCACCGTCGTTGAGTTCGACGGGTTCGAGGCCATCGGCGGGACCGTGACCCTGCACTCGGCGGGCGCGGGCGCGGCTTGGTACGAGGTGCGCGACCACACCGGCCGCACCATCCCGGACCCCGGGCGCGACCGCCGTACGGCGACGGCGACCCTGGCCCACGCGTACGGACTGCCCACCCCCGCCGAGTACATCGAGGAGGGGCCCGCCGCCCCCGCGGCCCCGGCCCGCGCCGAGGAACCCCCGGCCCCCGCCGTCCCCGCCGAGGCCGAACCCGCCCCGCAGCGCGCCGAGGGTGAGCTCCGGGACCTGGTCCACGATGCCGACCGACCGGCCGTCCCGGAGCCGTCCGCCGCCGCGGTCCCCCCGCCCGCGGAGCCGGGCCCGGAGGCGGACGACGGTCCGGCCCCGGCCGCCGGGCCCCGCCCCGGGCCGCCCCCGGGCCCCGCCCCGGCCGCCGCGGGGGCACCCCGCCGGGCCGCCGGCGCCCCCTGTCGGCGGGTACCTGTCGCGCGCGGGTCAGCGGCAGGGGTGCGGGGGTATCCGCGCAGGTCACAGCAGCCGACAGGGGGGCACGCGACAACCCCGGCGACAACCCCCACGACAACCCCCGGCGGGGGTACGGGCGGCCGGGCGGCCGGGGGGCGAGGGCCGCCTCGCCCCCCGGGCCGGGCCCGGCCCGGGGAGGGTGCGCTCCCGTAGAACTTGACAGGAACGCGTCAAGTGTGACGGGTGGTGCACCCCCCGGAGGGCCGCCTCCCCCATCTGCTCACGCCCTGTCAGTCCCCTATGCCAAGGTGCCGACATGACCCCCGCCCCCGCCCCGATCACCGCGGACGAGCTTCCTCTCCGCGTCCCTCTGATCCCCACCGAGACGACCCTCTCTCTCCTCACCCGCACCGCCACCGCCAACGGCGCCCCGCTCCGCGCGCTCCTGGCGGTGCTCGTCGCCGCCGAGGCCCTCCCCGACGAGCAGCCGGCGCCCCAGCGCGAGGAGCTCCGCCTCGACGCCGAGGGCCTCGGCCGTCTCGCGGACCTCCTCGGCCGAGACCGCGAGCAGCTCGCCCGCACGCTCCCGGGCGCCCGCGACGAGCAGCTCGCCGACGCCACCCGACTCACACCGTGGCCCGCGGACCGGGGCGCCGCCCCGCTGCCCGCCTGCCCTCTTTGCATGGAGCCCGGGGCGTGGCTCGCCGCCGAGGGCTCCCGGTGGCGGCCGTGCCCCTGCGGGCGCCGCTGGATGATCGGCGACGACGGCGGCGCCCTGGTGGACACGGGCCCGGTCCCGGACCTTGCCCGCGCGTTCCACCGGCACCGCGACCTCGTCCACCGGGCCGGGCACGTCGGTGACGCCCTGGTGGCCGATGCCCTTCAAATCGCGTTGTGGTGGTGGACCTCCGGCCCGGCCCTCCCGGTGTGGCGGGCCCGCGAGGACTCCCTCCGAATGGCCCGGCACCGCCGCCGAGCCGCCCCCGTCGCCGTCTACCCGGAGGCCGTCACCCTCGCCGAGACCATGTGGACATGGGAGGAGCGCCGGCACCACAAGAACGCACCATCGTCCGCGCGGTGGGCCGAGAGCGCCGCCCGCCTCTTCCACCCCGACCGCCCTCTCGGCCGCCGGGACCTAGAGCCGCTGCGGTACTGGCTGGAGCAGCACCAGGCGCAGCCCGGCGGGCGCCCCCGCGGGCGCACCGCCGACGAGCGGCGGTGGAACCGACTTCCCACCCTGCACACTCCCCCGGCCGAGCCCGGTCTCCTCCGCGCCCCGTCCTGTCTGATGTGGGTACACGGCCTGCCCCTCACCTCGACCACGGAGGTATGCACCCGGTGCGACGGCCGCGCGCCGTCCTGCCGGTGGGTCCCCTACCCCGGCTGCACCGGCCGCCCCACCAAGAAGTAGGAACCGCGGGGAACTTCCGGCGGGCGAGGGGCGGTGTCCGCTACCGTGATCGTGGGCGGACACCGCCGCCCCTACCGCCGCCGGCGCCCACGCCGCCGGACCACCGCGGTACGAAGGTCCCCAGGGATACCGGGCGCGAGAGACGACGAGCTGACGATCCGTTCCGTCCGGGCGGCTGCGTGGGGACCGACACCCGGGTACGGGAGGTATCGCCATGCCAAAGCGCACCGCTGACCAGAAAGCCGCCCGCGCGCTCCAGCGCGCCGAGAGCATCCCCTATCAGGAAGCCCTCAACCGCGTACGGGCCGACGCTGCGGCGGAGTCCTTCGCCGGACCGCCGGCGCCCGCCGTCCCGGCCGCCGTCGCGTACGTACTCCAGCCCACCGCCGCCGAGGCCGCCCTCGGCATCACCGCCGAGGCCCTCGGTATCCGCGCACTCCCCGCCGACGCCACCCCCGAGCAGCGGGCCCACGCCGAGGCCGTGTGGCGCCCCCAGGAGGACCCCGCACAGCCGTGCCGGTGCTCCGGCACCGGATGCCACCACGGGAAGCCGTGCACGGGGCACGACGGATGCACCGGGCGCCTGGTCCACACCGACCGGTACCCCGGGTCCCTCTGGACCGTCACCACGTGGATGGATGTCTTCGTGTGCTCCGACTACGAGGAGGGGTTCGAGGCGGTGGTCGAGCTCCCGGCGATCCCCTGGGGCGAGCACCGCACCACGGACCGGGGACCGAGCACCGTCGTGTACGACGGCGTGAGGCACCCCAACTTCGGCAACGGCGGTGACGAGGACGACGGCGGCGAGGGAGAGCTCGACCCCGCCGACCACCCCGCCCCGGAGGACGACTACGCGGCGTACGGCGACGAGGACCAGGACGACGAGGAGCTCCGCGCCGAGCACGACCAGGAGCAGGAGCCCACCCCGGAACCCGACGACTGGGACGACGATCCGCGGGACGACAGCCCGGGAGATCCCCCCGACGAGTACGACGACGAGCACCAGGACCACGAGCACGACGGCGCCCTCTCCCGGGTCCCCGCCCTCGACCCCGACCGGCAGCCCACGGCCGACACATGGACGGAGCCCCGCCAGTGGTGAGCAACGGCGAGGAGCGCAGGCTCGTCACCCTGGCGTACATGGCCCGCCGCGTCGGCGTCGGCCGCGCGGCCGTGGTGAACTGGCGACGGCAGCACGACGACTTCCCGGCCGCGGCCGAGGGCGGCACGGAAGAGAGCCCGCTGTTCGACCGCGAAGAAGTGGACGCCTGGCTACTCGCACACGACAAGATCAGCAACGAGCCGCGCACGTCCCCGCCCCCGCCCCCGCCGGCGGTCATCGACTTCGGCGAGGGCTGCACCGTCGAAATGCGGGGGCCGAGCCTCGACCCCAAGAGGCACGGCACTCTCGTGCTCGGCGGCTACGTAGATCAGGAGTGGGAGCCGCGGTGCTGGCCCTACGCCGATTTCACGACCGAACTCGCCGGGGAGCGGCTCGTCGTGGAGCAAGCCCACGTGGATCTCAAGGGGTACGGGATCGGCACTTGGCGGTACCTCCGACTGACATGGGAAGTGCCCGCGCCCCGGGCTCCGCAGCCGGACCGCGCGGAGGACTAGGCGGCGGACTTCTACACCGACGCCGACGACGAGCCGGGCCCGTGCTCGGCGGACTGACCCATACACGGCACCACGGAGAGGCGAGCCCGTACGACGGCCGGTGCCACGGCCCCGCCCTCGACTGGTGAACGACGGAGGGCCCGCCGCAGACGCGGCGGGCCCTCACGGCGGCGCCCGCTCCCTCATCGGGGAGCGGGCGCCTTCTGCTATCCGGCGTCCGGCCGCCACGCGAACACACACCGGACGCTCGTCGGCTCTACCTTCCACCCGGCCGTGCTCAGCCGCTCCGAGGCGTCCCGCAGCCTCCGGGCCCACGGCTCACCGCCCGGCCGTACGTGCCGCCCGGCCTGCACCCAGTAGACCGCCACCCGGCCGCCGCCCCGCGGCTCCACCAGGAACCCCCGGGCCTCCGGGGCGTAGCCGCTCTCCCCCGGCCGGGCCGAGATGTCGGTCTCGGCGGTCACCTCGGCGAGCTCCACCTCGCCGAGGGCAGCGAGGGCCGCGCGGGCGTCGGTGTCGGCCGCGTGCTGCGGCGCCGTCCCCGCCGACCACCCACAGTGGGCCACGACCGCACCCTCGACCGCGGGCCGCTCGGCAGCCTTCTCGGTGCTCCCGTACCGGGCGCGCTCGGCCGCCTTCCGGGCGTCGAACTCTGCGCGGTGCGCAGCTCGCGCGCGGTCGGCCTCCTCCTTGACGCCGTCGAGGACTGCGCGCGAGAACCACGCCCGGACCCTGATCGGCCGGACCTTGCGGCAGTCGGCGGCGATCCATCCGGCCCCGCCCTCGACCGTGACCCGGTCGGGCTCCCCCGGCCGGAACGTCATACCGGTGGCCGTGCGCTGCTGGCCGTCCCCGCACACGACCCGGTCCCCCGGCTGGAACGGGGCGGCCGTGGCGGCGGCTTCGGCCCGGCGGCCTGCGTGGACCAGGACGAGCGAGGCGGCCGGGACCGGGTCGCATGTGTCCCACGGGGTGTGGGCGTCGGTGGCCAGGGTGACCATGGGGCCCGCGGCCGTCGCTACCTGCTCGCAGCCGAGGCACCCGCACGTACGGTCGTACGTGCGCGGCATCGCGGTGTACGGGTCGGCATTCGTCGTCACGTCCCGCAGAGTGACCAGCTCCGCGGTCACCGCCTTGTCCAGCGCGTATCCGAGGACGGTGTCGCCGTGGCTGACCGCGTCGGCCCGGACAGCGGCCACGACATCCCCGACCACCGGGCGCGAGGCCGGGACGATGTCCGCGAACACGTCCCGGTTTTCCGGCGTCACCAGGAAGAAACGGCCCTCGACGGCGTCCTCCGCGTTGTTCCAGAGGTGCGCAGCCCGGCGCGCGAGTCCGGCGAGGGTGGCGAGATGGGTGATGCTCGCGGCCCGCGCCATCAGGAAATAGAACTCGTCCGGGGCGTAGTTGTGGGAGTCCTTCGCGTGCGGCCAGAGAGCGGCCGTCCAGCGCGCGAGGCTGGCGAGCGAAGCTGTGTTGTTGGTGCGGGTCATGCTGTCCATCGCGTCCCGGAAACGACGGTCCGCGGCCCCCGCCGAGACGGCCTCGGCGAGCTCGGCGGCCTCCCGGTCGGCAGGCTCGGCGGGCGCGGCCGGAGCCTCGACCGCCTTCTCGGCGGCCAGGGCCGCCACCTTCACCCGGCACCGCTCACACGAGCTTGTGAGCGGTGCGCGGAGGGCCTCCTCCTCGGTGCGGAGCGAGCGCTCGCCGCGGAGGATCGAGACGTTGGGGCGGATCGTCCTCCGGCACATCGCGCGGAGATCCTCCCGGGTCGGCCCGGTGAAGGCGTGAAGAAGAAGGATGTTGCTGTCTGTGTTCGCCCATACCTGCATGTGCGCTGCTCCCGTTCCGTTGGGGTGGGGCACCACCATGACATGACTTGTAGGTGAACTGCAAGTTCACCTACAAGTTGGGTGGAAAATGAGTCGCACTCCCGCCCATCGGGTGGCAGGGTCGTATGCCCCCAGCTCACAAGGCATGAGCGCAGCCCATAACCCCAGGTCGTACGAGGGGTGCACTGATTGGCGGTTTCGGTGCCGAGGGGGTGCACGACTTGGCGGTTTCGGGGGTGACCTGCGGTTTTGCAGGAGTCGCCTCATGCCCGGAAGGCCGCTCCGGGCCCGCGGCGCGGCCGATATCGTCTGCCCGTGCACCTCGGCCGTACGGGGCGCACCGGAGGAGACGCTCCTCCGGCCTGATCGAGACCGCCCGGGAGACCTGCCGATGACCGACGCCGGACCCGCCCCCCGCCCCATGCTCACCGATGAGCAGTACGAGGCCGCCGTCGAGAAAGCCGCGGCAGTCTCCGGCCGGTGGGCGCAAGCCATGGGCGAGACCGCCCTCGCCGAGCTGGTGACGGCCGCGCTCGCGGGCGCGGGATTCCGCATCCCTCCGCCGGCGCCCGAGCCCGACCTCTGCGGCTCGCAGCTCCCCGACGAGTACGGGGCGTGGTCGCAGTGCGCGGGAGAGCCCGGCCACGACCCCGGAGACGGGCACGACAACGGCGAGTGGTCGTGGCCGGACGACTCCCCCGAAGCGGTCAACCCGTAGAACAGTGAGGGCCCCGGAGCTCAAGCTCCGGGGCCTCATCGTGTACGCCCGCCCCGATCTGCGGGCCGGGCCGAGTCTCTCCAATTGGAGAGACTCGGCTACTGCCGCCGCACCCCGGGCGGGGTGTCCTCCTCCGGCAGGTGTCCGGCGCAGTAGTACGCGGACCCCTGCTTGGGGTCATCCACCCTCCACACCGCCACATCTGCACACGACTCCGCTTCACCATCCCGGCCGCCGCACTCCGGAACACTCTCCTCCCCTGTGACGGGAGTGCCCGGCTCGCCGACCGCGGGATGCCCCGCGAGCCGCCGCTCGGCTATCCGGAGAGCCTTCGACCGGGACGACGGCGGCCACGCGAACCGCGTGATCCCCTCGCCGAGCTGCTCGCCGTGCCGCTGCTCGATACGGCCGGACATCAGGTCGAGGGAGTCCGAGCCGCCTTCGGCCGCGAGCTCGGCGACGAGCGCGAGAACGTCCGCAGCGCTGACCTTCACCCGGTGCCGGGCTGACAGCTCTGTGCCCCACTCGCTGAACCGGGCCGCCACTGCCGCCGGCACCTCGGCCGACAAGTGCACGGAGCCCGGCCCGCCCTTCCCGGCGCCCGCGGCCTTCGCCTTGGCGGGCTTCCCGGCCTTCCCGGCTTTCTCTCCAATTGGAGAGGGATTCGAGGGCGCCGGGTTGCTCGCCACCCGGCGGGCCGTGTCCCGGACTATGTCCGCAGCCTCGGCGGGGTCGTCGGGGAGCTTGCTCGGCAACTCCCGGTGGATCTGCTCAATAACCGCCCCGGTGACCTTCCGCCCCTTCTCCCCCGCCGTCTCGTCGGCGGCCCTGTAGAGCTCGATCGTGGGCGCGCGGCCGAGCGCCTTCTCGACCTTCCGCAGCGGGCGCATGTGCCCTTCCGGCGGGGTGACCTGCCCCAGGGCGGCGGTCACCGCCAGGGCCAGGGGGGCGCCATCCATCCAGCGGCGGACATGGGCGGGAGACTTGCCGGTCTCTTCGCGGGCGTACTGGTCGAACGTCAGGCCCTTGTCCCGGTGGAACTTCCCTTTGGCGGCCACGGTGAGGGCCTGGCCGATAACCCAGATCGCGGCGTCCCCGGCGGCCATGGCCGAGTGAATTACGCGCTCTGTCGCCGCCCGCTGCTGGAGCTCCTCCTCAGAGAGGGGGGAAGTGTCCCCCTCCGCCACTTCCCTGACGGCGTCGAGGTCCGGGAGCTGTTCGGCAAGCTCCCGGACACCGGACGCCGCCGACGCCGTGTCCACCTCGTGCGCGGTGGTGTTCTTGACCGCCCGGTTCCCTCTCCGGGACCGGTTCAGCAGATCGGCCCGGTTCGTCGTCTGCACCGTCACGCGCTCGCCTCCCGGGCGAGCTCGGCGGCAAGGAGCTCCATCGGCGATCCGGGGATGATGCGCGGCTCCAGTCCGTACGACTGCCCATACCCGTCCTGCGCGTCCGAGCGAGGGATACGCGTGGCGAGCACCTCGAACCCGGCGCCCGTGAGGTCCTCATAGGTGGAGTCTGCGGCCTTCGCCGAGGGGTTCGTCAGGGTCAGGCAGATGAGGAGCCGCGGTGCGTGCGCACCGACTTCCTGAAGGTGGTCGATCGCAGCGAGCACCGAACCGGCCCGGTTGAGCTCCATACGGGTCGGCGGCAGGGTCAGAACGGCAATGTCCACCCCGCTCAGTACGGCGAAGTGAGTGTTCCCGGCCTTGCGCTCCCACGCCCCGGTGTCCACCGCGAGGAGTCCCCCGGTCGGGGTGTACCGCTCGATCTGGCTCCGGATCTTGGACCGGGACGGCGCCGGGTAGACAGGCCCGCCGAGGTCGGACTCGTCGGACCACTCCAGCAGACTGCCCTTCTCCTCGTCGCCGGGCTCGTCGGCATCCATGGCCGACGCGGGGATGCCCTCGTTGTTCCAGCACTTGAGGAGGTGGGCGATGATCGTGCTCTTACCCGTGCCGCCCTTGCCGACGAATGCGATTTTCTTGCCCTCGGAAGGGATCTTGACGTTCTCGAAAGATGTCTTCACGCGCAAGACGGTAGCTCTTGATCACACCGTCCCGAAGCGATACAGCCGCGCCGCGCCGACCCGGGACAGCGTTCGAGCCGCCAACCGCCGCCCCTGGCAAGCGGAATCGGCAGCCGGACACGGATCGAATCCGCCCGCCCCGGGAAGCGCCGGCACCCGGCAAGCGGGCCGTTCCCCTTCCGGCATGAGAGCGCCAGGACCGCAGTGCCGCCCGGGGGAGCGGAGCCCCTGCCCCAGGGACAAGCCCGGACGGGCCCGACACCTCCGGGGCCCGGCTGAACTCCTCGACCTGGTCCTCGTGGACCTCCTCGACCCGGCTCTCGGCGTGCCGGGCGGGATCGTAGATGTCAGCGAGGCGGCCGAGCTGCTCGCCGATACCCCGTGTCCCGCCGAGGGGCTCGGCGAGCGTCCCGCCCCACACTTCCCGGGCGAGTCCCGCGTACGCCTTCCCGGCAAGCACCGTCACGGAGGCCCCGGAGATGCCGAGCTCGTGAGCCTGCCGCCGGAGGGTCTCGCCGGTGACCGTGCCCGGGTCACCGGCCCGCAGATCGTAGGTCGAGAGCCACGTCGTCAGCTCGACCAACCCGTACTTGGCCGAAAGCAGGATCACCCGTCCGGTGCGTCCGCCGCGGGTCAGGGTGTCGGCTGCACGGCGGGTGGCGCGGTGGTAGCTGCCGACATACAGCTCCCCGGCCGGGGCGCAGACCACCGGCTGACCCGCCCGCGGGTGCCCCTGCTCGTTCACGGCCTTCCGGCCACCGCACGGCACGATTACGACGAGCTCACGCTCCTCGCGCCCGGCCCGCCGGCGCCCGGTCGCAGAGATCCGCACCATGCCGGGGGAGGGCTTGAGGTAGGCGAGGAATTCCTCGGCCGTGCCGCTTGAGCCGTACCCCGGTGCCCACTCGACGCACCCGGCGGAGGCCAGGGCGCGCAGGCTGCGGAGGTTGCAGGCGTCGGGGAAGTGCCCGTCAGGGTGGGCGGCGGCGGTGTGCAGCCACCGGAGCTGTACGCGGGAGAGCGGTACGGCCGGGAGCTCCTCCTCGACCTGGTCCTCGTCGTGGTCCTGGTCCTCGACGGCGGCCGGTACCGCGGCCCCGGCCGCCGGGAGCTCCTCGCCGTCGAGCGCAGCGAACAACCGGGCGCGGCGGTTGGCGTCGGCCGCGTGCAGCCCGGCGAGCTCCTCCTCGTACGCGGCGGCGGCAGGGTCGGGGGTGCGGTCGGCGGCGGCGAGCAGCTCGGCGGCCTCGTCCTCGTCGTGCAGCCCGGCGAGCCTGACCGGCTCCTCGCCCTTGACGATGTCCCACGCGATCCGGGCGGCCTGGTCCCACAGCGGGCGGGCCGGGTCGAGGTCCCGGGGCGGCAGGGCGCTGATCCCGTAGTAGTCCGCGGCGGCCCGGAAGGCGCCGGCGCGGAAGGCGCGGGCGTAGGCGCGGCGGCCGTTCTCGTCGGTGTACTCGTGCGCGGTCTGCCCGGCGGCGCTGCGGGTCCACCGGCCGTAGGCGCGGGCCGCCTTGGTGGCGAGGGCCTCGACCCGGGCGAGGTAGCGCGGGGCGGCAGACAGAAGGTGCGCGATGCGCTCCGGCTGTCCGGACAGGTCGAGGGTCAGCTCGTCGGCGACGGGGAGCGGTGCGTCGGACGCAGCGGGGTTCCAGTGCCGGACGCGGCGGGGGTGCGTGGCGCTGACGCGGTAGATGACGGCCAGGCGCCAGACCGCGGCGGCACGGGCCCGGCCCTTGCCGGACGCGGCCGGGAAGACGAGACGGGCCTCGCCGTCGCCGTGGCGGTCCACGGCGATCCGGGTCCGGGTCAGGTACTCGGTGGGCATGGTGCGGGGCCTCCCTGGTGGCGGTACGGGAGCCCCACCATCCCACAGTGAAAACTCAACTACAAGTTGAACTGATAGATGAACTGCGTCTTTGGGGTACGGAAAGGGGCGGGGCCGGTGCAGCGCACCGGCCCCGCCCCGCTCTCGGCTGCGCGCCCTACTCCTCCCGGCCCGCGTCCTCCTTGCCGTCCTTGATGAACCGGCCGGGGTTCACGTCCTTCGCCACGAGACCCCGGTACCACTCCATCGACTGTGTCCCCTCCTCTTTGCAGTAGCCGGGGTTCGGGCCGACGCGGAACGCTCCCGGGAGCGGGGTCCCGTCCTCCTTGCGCGCGACCACTGCGAGGGCGGTGGGCTCCGGAGAGGCGTAGATCACGCAGTCCGACAGCACCGCGAGCGGTACGGCCCCGGTCGCGTTCCACACCTTGACCATCTTCCGGTGCGCGCCCACCCGGGCCGCGCTGATCACGGCCGCGCGGATGTCCGGACGCCAAGTCACCCGCTTGAGCGCGGGCCACGGGGCGTGACGCCCACCGGGCCGCTTACCCTGCGGCTTCTCCCGCATCTTCCCGATGCCCCCCTTGGCGGTCTGCTTGATCGCTGTCAGGAGCGCCACGGCCTCCGGGTCCCGCTCCTTGACCGTCTTCATTGCGGCCAGGAACTCGCCCTCTCCCATGTCCTCCGTGACGCCGAGGTCCGCGAGGGTGCTCATGTACGCGGCCCTCAGCCGGTCGTACCAGAGAGCGAGGTACGGGCCAGACTCCGGCCGCAGCCACGCCGCGAGCGGCTTCACCTCGACACCGAGCTCGGTCGCGTACGCCAGGGTGGGCGTCGCGTACCAGGCCGGACCCGTGGGCGGCTTCCCGTCCGGGGTGAACGGCGACGGCATCCCGTCCGGAAGCGGCTTCCACTCCTTCGTGTGCAGATCCTTGGTACGCAGCTCGACCCCGGACAGATCCACGAGCCACGCCCCCGGGATCTTCTTGTCGAACCGGGGGCCGTCCGTGTAGACCGCCTCCCCAAGCCCTACGGTCAACTTGTTGGAGGCGGCGAGGAACGCGGTGTTCACGTCCAGCCCCACCACCCAGGGGGCGGCAGCCTCGGCCGCGGTCGGCGCCCGGTGCCAGACGAGGGCCTCCTCCTGCATGACGTGCCGAGGGTCCCGCGACTGTTCGCGGGTCCGGTCGGCTGCGACGGGATGCTCGTCGGGGGCCTCCGGGGGCGCCGGGTCCACCGGATCGACCAGCGACCCGGGCACCGGTACGCGCCGCATCCGGCCGGTGCCCCGCTCGAACTGGACCATCTTCCGGGGGCGCAGCGCGGTCATCAGAGCGGTACTGCACCCGGCGGTGCCCCCGGTCGGCGTGATCACCCGGGACGCGTACAGGCCGAGCGTGTACGCCAGGGCCGGAGGAGTGGCGGCCACAAAGTCCATGTCCCCCCAACGCCCGTTCGGGCCGAAGGCGCCCCACGGGATCACGGCGACGTGCACCTCGGCCCTGTCCCTGTAGAGGAAGGACCACGGGCCGAGGCCCGCGCGGGACACCTCCCACCCTGCTTCGGACAGGGCCTTTCGTGCGGGGTGGTCTTCGGGTACCCGCAGGCTCTTGCGGTCGGTGATCTCCACCGGCAGGCCGAGCAGTTCGACAGCGGACTCCGTGAGGACCAGGAGCGCGCCGGCGTCTTCCCCGACCTTGGACAGCTTCGGGGCTCCGAGCCCGGCGGCGAGCGCCCACTCGGCGGCCGTCGCCAGATCGGTCACCTCGCCCGGCAGGGGAGTGGTCTGCACGTCCGGCCAGTGCGCGACGAGGGCCCCCTCGGACCCGTCGAGGACGACGAGCGGTGCGCGGTACGTCTTCTCAGCCATCAGTCCCGCCACTCCAGCTCGATGTAATCAATGTCCCGGAACTCCACGTCAAGCCCCGCGCCGCCGGGGCCCGTGCGGAAATACTGCTGAGCCAGGCCCTCGGCGATCAGCTCCTGAACCTTGTCCTCGTTGCCCTCTTGGTGGGCATCGAAAATCTTGTCCACGAGGTCATCCGGGATGTCCTCCGTCAGACGCCGCATCCGAGACTGATCGGTCGTCATCTGGTTCGCGGTGTAACCGAAAGACGCCCGGGTCTCCACGGACAAACCCCGCGCCTTCGCCGCCGCCCGCGCCTTCGCGTGCACGGTCGGCCGGTGATCCTTGGAGACCTCGGAACGCAGCTTCCGGAGGGTCTCCTCGTTCGAGTTGGCGATCTTCCGGTCCCCCTTGATGTACCTCTGCACAGTGCGCTGAGACACGCCCAGCCGCTCGGCAACCCGCTTGGTGCTCCCCTTCTCCTTGCGCAGGAGGGCACTGAGCTGCCCCCGGGCCGTCTTCGGGATGCTCCCCTTGAAGTCGAACTGCTCCCGGAAGGCGTCGAAAATCTTGCCCATCAGTCCGCCCCCTCTCAGCTCGTCCGGCGCTGGCGGATCACCGGCGCGCTACGGGTGTCGTGCTCGGTCCCGGCCTCAAGGCAGACCGCGCCGCCGCACAGGACCGCGCCCCCGCCCACGGGAATCGTGGTCCACATCCGGTTGCGGCACACCTCGCAGTCGGTGACCCGCCGCGGCCCGCCTGCCTCGCCCGTCACCAGCTCCCGCGCCGGGATCAAGTAGCGCTGCCCGCGCAGCTTGCCGAGGAGCTTGTGCAAGTAGCCGATGGGGTTGAAGGCGCTCCGGTCCTCGGTTGCGTCCAGCGCTTTGAGGACGGCGTGAGCGGGCCATCCGGCCCGCAGGACGAACGCGACGGCGATCTCGGCGTTCTCGCGCTCCTCCGGGGAGACACCGACGAACCATCCGACGCCGTCCACCACCTTCGCGGCCCGCGCGGGGACATCGGCCCATTCGTCGCGGGTGAGGGGCCGGGCGTAGAAGCCGCTCATCAGCTCGAACGTGGTCTTCTTGCGTCCGCGGAACCGGCCGCCGCCGAGTGAAACCGTGTTGATCTTGAAGCGGGCGAGGTCCCACTCGACCAGATGCGGGCGGTGTCGCTCGACGGACCGAACGGACACTCCGGCCGCCGCGGCGAGCTCGGCCGGGTCGGTCTCCCCGGACCACCCGACCTCGGCGAGCGCCACCAGGCAGCGGGCGCACGTCGGGTCGGGGGCGAAGACGGGGCTGGTCTCCGTCATCCGCGACGCCCAGTCCACGGCCCCGGGGAGCACGGGCTCGCTGGCCCCGGTGATCCCGGACAGGGGAGTGCGCCGGTCCGCGTCGATGCGGCTGTGCTGGAACAGGTGGGCGAGATGGATTTGCGTGGCGCGGCGCTTGAGCCCGACCAGACGGCCGATTTCGTCGGTCGTGATCGGCTCTCCGGCGCTGGCCTGGTGACGGTCTTCGAGGACCCCGAGAATCCGCCGGCAGGTCCGGCATTCGTCGGGGGAGATCGTTCTGTGCTGTGGTGCCACGGTCGGCCTTTCGGTCCGGCCTCTGCGGGACGCCCCGGCAATCGGTGGGTACACTCGCAGGAGACCTAGGGGTCAACGCGAAGGCTTCGCCGGGTCGGGAGTTACCAGCTCCCGAGCAGTTCCGGCGGGGCCTTTCGCGTTTGTGCGGTCATGGGGCCACAGGCTCAACTGGCCTGTGGCCAGGAGCTAAGCGACAGCGAAGACGGTCTGAGTTCCGCCGATCATCGCGGCGCGGCGCCGGGCGGGGAGCTTCTCCACGGCGTGCGTGGGCCCGCAGAGCAGATCCGGCACCGGGATGCCGTAGTGCGCCGACAGACGGTCGATGTCGTCGAGCGACCACGCCGCCCCGCCCCTGACCTTCCGCGACACCTGCCCCTGAGTGATCCCGAGCCCGTCAGCCAACGTCGTCTGGTTCTCACCAGCCGCGTGCATCAGTGCCACGACGGTCACTTGGAGCGTCTTCTCGCTGCCCATATGGCGTCTCCTCATGGTGGATGAGCGATGCTCATACTGCCAGACGGGGCGGTGTCGTTGATCTCGCCACGCCGACGCGCACACTCTTCCACGCTTTGAGCTCATCTACAAGTGTCGCTTGTAGTGGATCTCAAGACGTGCGATCCTCGCCCCATGACTACCTCATCCACCCTCGATGACCTCCGGCGGAAGGCTGACCGGTCCGCCAAGGCTGCCGAGACCGACCGCGCCGCCCTGCTGACCGCCGCCGTCACCGAGGCCGTCCAGAGCAGCACGTACGGACACCTCTCCGCCGTGGCCAAAAGGGCGGGGATCACAAGCCAGTACCTCCGTGACCTGGTGGAGGCGGAGCACCCCGGATGGCTCGCCAAGGCCGCCAAGGAGCGGGAGCTCGCCAAGGCCGCCAAGGGCAAGGGCAGCCGGGCGGCATGAACGCGGTAGGGGAGTGGCTACTCTCGATCGCCGGGGCGGGCGGCATCACCCTCGGCGCCCTCACCGTCATGGTCGGGCGACTGCGCCAGAATCCCACCCAGACCGGCGGCGGAGTCCTGACCACGGGCGCCGGCGGACTGCTGTACGCCTTCGTTGCCGATGCCCCCGAGGCGATCCGGAGCGTCTTCGCCGGTACCGCGGACCCCACAGACACGGTGGCCGCGGCCCTGACCGCCGGCGCCGCCGTGATGATCGCCACCGGAACTACCGGGATCGCCCGGGACTTCCGCCGGCGCCCCACACCGGCCGCTCTCCCCGCCCCCCGCTCTCAAGACCACCCCGCCCGGAGCGCACCCTCCGACCGTGACCGGCGCCGAGCCACCGAGGCCGACCACGACGCAGTACGCGAGGCGTACGGCGCCTACGTCGCCGATGTCCTGGCCGTCCTCGACCGCCCGGCGCTGGACGATGTCACCGCCCCCACCACCGAGCGGTTCCTCAAGGCCATGGCCGCCGCCGATGATCACCGCCGCGGCCGTGACCTGACCGCCTACCGTGCCGCCGTCTCCGAGCTGCAAATCGCCTGGCGCGCAGCCGACGAGCACGCCCGCAAAACGGGGGTGTCCCACCTGCCCGCCGACGAGCGCACCGCCGTCACGCGAGCCCGCGGCCTTCTGGAGCTCGCCCTCGACGGCCGCGCCGAGGAAGCCGAGCGGCAGGCCGCGTACGCCAAGGCCCGCGCCCTCCTCGACGGAGTCCTCGTCATCCCCCGGCAGGCCCTCGCCCCCATCGAGCGCCAGATGCGCCCCGCCCTGTCCACCACCGTCACCGACGTACGGAAGGACCCTCATGGACCCGAACCCCGCCGCGCTCCCGGCCGGTGAGCCCGAGCTCCCGCTCGTCCTGGTGGACGACGAGGCTTCCGGCGTGGTCGCGCGCGCCCGGGAGATCGCGGCCCGTCCCGACCTGACGGCCCTGATGATGACCGGCCGGACGGGCAGCGGGAAGACGAACGCGCTCGCGGCCACCCGGGCGCAGCTCGACGCCGCCGGCGTCCCGTACGAGGTGACGGACACCGGCCGCGGCACCGTCACTCTGACCACCCGCCCTGTCAGCCGACCCACCGAGGAGCCCCGGCCGTGAGCGCGTTGCCCGCAGAAGACCCCGTGTCCCCGTACCGGACCCACCCCGGCGGCCCCCGCACCGTGACGCAGCTCCGCGCCGCCCTCGCCGCCGCCGCCGCTGCGGACCGCGAGGAATTCGACCAGGAGCTCGGCGGCCTGGTCCTCGATGACCTCGACGCGTACGGCGCCCTGGTCCGCAAGTGGCGTCACCGGCTCGTCATGCGTACCAACCCCATGATCCGGGCCGCCGTCGCCGCCTCGGCCGACCCCGACGCGCCGCGCTGGACCTCCGAGGAGATCGTCGGCAGCACCGGCCCGCAGGAGCCCGGCCGGTGACCCCTGACACGTCCTGGTCCGTCGTCTACAGCGACACCGGCCGCGCCGGACTCGCCACCGCCACCGCCGAGGAGCGATCGGCCGTCCTCGCCTTTGAGAAGCAGCTCGCCCAGACTCCGCACGCGCTCGGCGAGCTCTACCCCGACCCGGTCGGCGGCCTCTACACCGCGCTCCTTGAGGTCGGCGGCGTCCCCGCGTGGACGAGCGTCCTCTACCGCGTCGATGACACCGCGCGCGAGGTGCTCGTCGTCGCCATCATCTCCGGCCCCTGACAACGCGCCCCGCGCAACGAACGCCCGCCCCCGACCGGGGGCGGGCGTTCGCGTTCTATCGAGCCGAGCGGGAGCTCGTCACCCGGCGCCGGCGAGGGAGAGCGCGGCGAGCGGAGACCGCCGCCCCCGCCCGATGGCCCGGAGCGCGGACCAGTCCACCGCCGGGTGCGCAGCCGGGATAGCGTCCACGTCCCCGACCCGGTAGATCGGTACGGTCACCGCCCCGGCCCGGCTTGTGCCGAACTCCACCTCTTGCCACTCGGCGGGCCGTACCCACCTGAGCCGCACCATGTGGTTCCAGTCCGACCGGCGGACCCCGAGGCGCGCGGCGGCCTGATCGGGGCCGAGCGGTGCCAGGGGTGCGAGCAGCTCGGCGAGACCCGGCCGCGCGGCGACGGCCGCCACCTGATCCGGATGGAGAAGCGCGGCCCGGGGGTTGCCGGACAGGTCCATGAGGGTGCCCGCTGCGATCAACTGCCGTACGGTGAAGGCTCGGACGGAGGGCGCTTCCCCCGGAGCGGACGGCGCCCCCAGGGCACCGGCGAGCACTTCGGCCGCCTCGTACGCCGACAGGGGTTCACCCGGCAGGCCCGCCCGGATCGCCTCCGGGTCCATGGCCTCGACTGCGGCCCGGGACCAGAGCCCGCCCTCGGCATCCGGCGCCGGGACCGTGCCCGTGTGCCGACCCCACCGCACCGCCGCCACCGGCACCCGCAGCCGCCCCGCGAGCTCGCCCTCGCCGTACTCCGTCCGCCGCCGCGGCGCCTCCTCGTGCGGTCGAACCGCCGCCGGGTCGATCCCCTCGACTGCGGCCCGGGACCAGAGGAACCCCCGGATGTCGGCCGCCGGGACCACGCCGCCCGCGACCGCCCGGCGGAACGCCGTCACCTGCACCCGCAGCCGCTTCGCGGCTTGCACGTCGCTGTACTCCGTACGCATTCGATCTTCCTTCCGTGGACTGTCCCCGAATGGGGTAGGGCAGAACGTGACAGATCGCATAAAGCGTGTCAAGAGGTGTAATTCGCCTAAGAGTTGGGCGCGCACCCCTCCCGCCGCGCCCGTACACGCGAGGGCGGAATCACCCGCCCGGACGACACCCGGGCACGCAAAAGCGCCCGGCCTCCGAGGAGAGCCGGGCGCTTCGGGTGCGGGTGCGGGTGGTCAGTCGAGCGGGACGCCGTACCGCAGGGTCCAGCCGGGGCCGAGGGTATGACGGGTGACCTCCACGACCCGCCCCTCGGCGGTTTGCCCCTGGTGGGTGATGGTCAGGAGGAGGTCACCCTCCTGCACACCGAGCGCGGCGGCTACTTCGGCGGTGGCCGGACGCTGCTCGATGTCCTCCAGTGCCTCGGATCCCTGATCGAACCCGGCCTCGCGCATCCGGGAGATGATCCCGCCGGCGCCCGTGTCCACCTGCTCGACTCCGGCGGCCTCGGCGACATCGGTCGGGATCCATGTGTTGGCGAGCTGGACCAGGCGGTCACCGTCGTACATCCGCCGGGCCCGGAGGACGACGGGTCCCTCGACACCAAGGAGTGCAGCGACATCGGCCGGAGCCGTGACCCGCTCGACCGTCACCTCGGCGCGCGGAGCGCCGCCCTGGCGGCGGGTCTCGCTCTCGTACGCGCCGTGAGCTCCGCCCTCTTCGCGGGTCGCCGTCCGGTACCGGCTGCGGGCGTCCCGCAGGATGCCCCCGGTCGCGCTGATGGTGTTCTGTGCCATGTGCTTGATCATCCTTCCTGGTGGTGGTGTCAGTGGCTGGGGCCGAGCGGCCACGAGTAGGAGAGGCGCCATAGATGTGTGGGCATCACGTGCACGGTGACTTCCACGGCCCGGCCGTCTTCGGTGCGCCCGATGTGAGTGATCTCGAAAACGCGCTGGTCTTCCGTCATATCTAGAGCCGCGATCTCGTCCTCGTCCGGAGGGCGCACCGCGATTTCTTCCGTGATCGTGTCCTGTGCGTGGCCGAGCTCGGCAAGCCGGGATTTGCTTCCCCCGGGCCCGGTGTCGATCTCCTCAAGGCGGGTGCCTTCTGCGATCTCCAGTGGGAGGTAGGACGTGGCGAGCTGAACCGGGACATCGTCGGCGAGCATCCGCCGTACCCGTGCCACCGACGAGACCTGGGTCGCGTCCACGCCGAGGAGGTCCGCGATCCACGCCGGCGGCTGGATGCGATCAGCGGTGGTGATGGACGAGGGAGTCATGCCCAGATGGCGGATCTCGGCCTCAAAGGCACCCCGGGCCTGTCCCTCCTCCCGGCGGACGCGCATGTACCGAGAGGTCGAGTCCCGGAGGAGCTTGGTCACGATCCGGTGGACGTACGCGCCCCGGCGGCTCTTGGTGATCACTCCGTGGGAGGTGAGCAGCCGGAGGGCCTGTGCGGCCGTGCCCCTGTTGGTCTTGAGCTCTTTGGCGAGTTCTTCCTCGGTGGGCAGCTTGGCCCCCGGCTCGTAGGTCCCCCGGGCGATACGTGCGCGCACCTCGTCGGCGACTGCGCGGAAGGTCGCTCGGCGCGGCTCATCTGTCATGGCGCTCACCCTATCTGTAATCCATCTAGCGGCCGGTGGAGCCTCTACAGCATGAATGGATTCCAAGAGTATTGCAATGGATTCCATTCGGTGGTGTACTCAAGTCGTGCCGATCACGGCACCGCAGCAAGGCCCTCAGGGTTCGCGCTGCTGTTGTCCGCCGCGCCCTGAAACGGGCACGGCCCTGGGGCGTCTTGTCCACGCACACCAGGGCCGCTCGGCGGACTCCTCCGACTGACAGAGGAGTGATCCCGCGTGCGCACCACCATGCCCGAACGCGTCACCGTTCTGCGAATCGGCGCGACGAACGCCGCCGCCTTCGCCCCCTCCCGTCTCGACCTCTCCACCGTGGTCGGTATCGACCTTGACCTCGTCCTCGGCCCGGTCGAGGGCGACGAGAGCGAGGCCGCCGAGCACGCCCGGCTCGCCGCCCTGGTGGACATGGCCAACGCCGGATACATCCCGCGGGGCCGGGGTCTCGACGTGATCGCCGGTCTCGCTGAGGAGATCAAGAAGGCCGAGGACGAGGACAACGCCCGCGGATACGAGCCCGACGACGTGTTCGCCGGGCGGTGGGCCGCTCCGGTGCCCGCCCCGCTCGCGGCGGCCTGACTTCCTGCCGGGTCCTCACGGACCCGGCTTCCCCACCCGGAACCGCCCCCACGGGCGGCGCCGGATGAGGGAGCCGGATCTCGGCACCTGCCAGCACAGGCCGACCCGTCGTCGGCAAGCGAAAAGCCCGGAGGGCCCTCGGAAGGGGTCTGAAGGAAGCGTTCGTTCCTTGAGAACTCCACAGTGAAACTTCCGGCGCCGCTACGACCGCCGGCACTCCCGCGCAGGAGACTGCGAAGGGGTGCCCGGTGCGTCCTCTGGCTGAACCGGCCCCCGTCCGCTGGGGATGCGGACCGCCCGCCCGCAGGCGTGATTGCGGGACAGGCAACGGCGACAAGCCAGCCCTGCCGCGCGGACAGAACCGGAGCACCTTTTCCCATGCCGCCCCTGACGGGCGGACGAGCGATCCGAACGCGCGGTGAGACAAGGGCGAAGAACGCGAGCCCCGCAAGTACGTAGGCGATGACCGGTTCGAGCCCGGTCCGGGGCACGGCGGCCTCTGATGCCGCACCTGCCGACAGCCCCCTTCGGGGCCCGCCGGCACTGCGCCGCTGAAACGGCGCGACCCCCGGCAGGCGTAGCACCGCCTGTGCGCCGGGGGTCTGCACGGAACCCCCGATCACAGGGAGCTGATCCGCATGACCATTCTCGCACTCCTGACCCGGCCGCTGACGTGGGTCTGCCAGCGCTGCGGCTGCCACAACAGCACCAACACCACCCCGTCCGAGGGCTGCGCGTTCTGCCTCCCGGACTGACCCGTCACCAGCACCGCCCCGGCCGGGCCCGCGCCACCCCGCGCTCTGCTCATGGCCGCCGCCCCGGTAGCCCGACAGGGCGCGGAACGCCGGGCCCGGTTCACCGCGGCTTCGCCCGCTGGGCCGCTCGCCCGTACGGCGGGCGGCCCCCTCTCCTCTCTATCTGTCCCGGGCACGGCCCCGGGCCCCCTTCACCTCTCCCGGAGGACTTCAATGACCGCACGCACCATCGCCTTACACCACGCGCTCGACCGCTCCGGTCTCTCCCCCGCGCCCACCCCGGCCGGAACGGGCACCCCGCCGGAGCCGGCGCGGCCGGTGCCGCTCCCGGACCTCTCCCAGTACCACCACCCCCTGTTCGCCGGGTCCGCCCCCGGCCCGTACGAGGGCCAGACCATCTACTCCTTCGGCGGCTTCACCGGACGGGAGACCCGCCCGGCCACGCCGGGGGAGGTGTGGAGGGACACCGCTCTCACCCGCGGACAGCGGATGGAGCTGGACCGCCAGTACGACGCGGCGCGGGTCCTGTGGTCGAAAGCCCGGCTGCGCCTTCTGGCCGGTCCGGCTCTGCGGAAGGCCGCCCCGCTGTGGCAGGCCGTTCACACGGCCCGCGCCGAGCTCGACGCCGTGTTCCGCGCGTTCTGGTCCACCCCTGACGGCATGTGGCGGGCCCGGATCCTGGCCCTGACCGACGCCCAGGAAGCCGCCGTTGCAGCCGCTCAGGTGTGGGATCCGACTGGGGAGAAGCTCGCCCGCCTCGCCGCCGACCAGATGCACGAGGCGGGGGAGGAGTACGAGCTCCCGCTCGCCGAGGTCGCCGCCGAGGCCGGGCTCGACATCACCGGATGGGGCATCGCCCCGGCGTACGAGTACGAGGAGTTCGTCTGGCGCTCCGGCGGCCCGCAGGAAGCCGCGGTCCGCGCGGAGATCACCGCGCAGCGCGAGCGCCTGGCGGACGTCGCCAGCCTGGCCGGACAGCACATGAACAGCACCGATGGAAAGGCACAGGGATGAAGACGTGGTTCAGGGCCGGGGAGCTTTCGGCCCGGTCGATGGTCCTGGCGGTCCTCGGCGTGGTCACGCTCGGCGTGGCCGTGCTGTCGGTCGCGGTGTCCTTCGGGATTCTGGAACCGGCCTTCGGCGGGTGGGCGGTGCCCACCGTGTTCGCGCTCGATGCGCTGTGGGTGGTCTGCCAGGCGGCGGAGATCCTCGCCGGGAACAACCACCGACGGGCGAAGCGGGTCCGGTGGGCCGGACTGTCCCTCACCGCGGTCAACGCCGCGATCCCGACCGCGGAGCTTCTGCTCCGCGAGGGCGGGCGCGTGGATCTGGCCGTGGTGATCACGCCGGTGGCGATCGTCGCAACGAAACTGGCGTGGTGGGTGGCTCTGCCCGCGCTGGGGCGGAAGGCGTCGCCGGGCACGCGGGACCGGATCGAGGCGAAGCGTCAGGAAGTCGCTGACCGGCTGGAGGAGATGGAGGCCGAGGCCGCGCACCGGATCGAGCTGCTGGAGGTCGCCCAGGATCTTGAGGCGCGCGTCGCCGAGGCGGAGACCGCCTACCGGCAAGCCGTTCTGAAGGCGCGACAGACGACAGTGCAAGCACTCCACGCGCAGGCGGAGGCGACCGAGGAGACCGTCACCACGATGCCGCTCCCGGCGGCCGTGACGGGCATCGTGCTGCCGGTGCTCGGCGAGTGGACGCCCGAGCGGCCCGTGCTCCCGGGCCGTGCCGGATCCGGCACGGCCACCGTGCCGGATGACACGGAATGGGGCGGTACCGTCACGGGCCCGCCCGCCCTCGGCACGGGCGCACCGGGCACCGTCACGATGGGAGTCACGCAGGTCAGCACCGGTCCGGATGGCGGACCGGCACACCCCGGCGAGACCGGCACGGACCGGGTCCGTGACGCCGTCACGGACCCCGGCACGGAGAGCGTGACGGGTGTGACGCTCACGGAGATCGCCGCCGTGGCGGGCGTGCCGACACCGGCACGGGGCGAGTACCTCAACGACGCGCAGCTCGCCGTCGTACTGCGCCACCTCCGACACCGGGAGGACCCGCCCCTTTCCTACCGGCAAGCCATGACCGCCTTCCGCCAAGCCGGGTTCGTCGGCGGTGAGGAGCGCATCCGCCGCACCTGGGCCGAGCTGCTGTCCCGCGAGGAGGACAGCCCCTCCGAGCACGCCGGGACACCGGACGAGGACCCGGCCGACGCTGCGGAAGCAGACGAGGAGGACCAGGAGGACGAGGAGGAGGGGGCCGGTCCCCGGCCCTGACCATCCTCCGGCACCACCAGTGCGCGCCCGCCCGGCCCCGGCCGGACGGGCGCGTGCTGCGACTGCCGGAAGAACCATGCAGTCAGCGGCAGCAGACCCGCCCGGCGCAGACCCGGGAAGCAGACCCGGCGAGCGGCCACCTGGCCGCAGACCCGGCGAGCAGACCCGGCCGAGCTCCCGGCGGCGAGCCCGTACCACCAACATCCCGAACGTCCCGATACCGGACGGAGACCGGTTTTATGAGCGACAACCACACCGCCAGCACGGAGACCTCCGGCGGCAGCGGGCAGGACCAGAGCGGCCCCGCCGCCCCGCCGGACGTGATGGCGCAGGTCCGGGCCGCGTACGACGCGGTTGGCGACGCGGTCACCAACCGCCTCGCCGCCGAGACCCCGCCGCCCGCCGCCTGACCTGCCCAGCACACCGGAACAGAGGTGCGCCGACCCGCTTTCTCAGGGCCTGGCCGGCGCACCTCTTCCCACACCCCCTTCAGCTCAGGAGGCAGTTCACCATGGCCTTTTTCGGCCTGATCGGCAACGACCGCCGTATGGCGGCCAGCACCTACAGCGACCGCGAGTCCGCGAGTGAGCGGGCGTCCCGCCGCCGCCGCGCCGCCCACCACCGCGCCGCCAAGACGGCGGACCGGCAGGGACAGGCGTGGGAGGACACCGAGCGCCGCCGCCAGGACCGCGGGCGCAACCGGTGACCACCACCGAACCCCCGGCCGCGGCCTCGCCGGACGCGAGAACCGCCATGACCCGCCGCACCCGGCGGGCCCGGCGCGCGGTCCGCACGGTCCTCGGATCCCGCCACGGCACCGCCGCGTGCACCGGCCAGTGGGCTTTGTTCGACGCTGCGGAGAACGAACTCCCCTGCCCCGCGAGCCGGATCGAGGCCGCCGTCGTGTGCGGCGGCTGCCCGCTGCGGCTGACGTGCGGGTTCCGTATCACTGTCCGCGCCCGCGACCTGGCGCCCTCCGCCTGACCACTCCCCGGCCCCGGCCCCGGGCCCGCCCGTCACGGCGGGGCCCGGGGCCGGGCCCTTCTTCCCTTCGGGAGACTCCGTGTTCACCCGCTTGTTCATCCGCAGGCCCCGGCGCCTGCGGCACCTGCGCCGCCTCGCCGCCACTGCGGCGACCGCGCCCGCCACCCTCACCCGCCTGCCCCACCGTGCCGCCTCCCCGCGCGCCGCCCGGCCGGAGGCCATGGCCCCCGGCTCGGCCGCCGGCGCCGCGGACACCCAGGAGTTGCGGGTACGGGCCTGGCTCCACCACAACCAGTACGGCAGCACCGGCCGCGACGAGGGGGTACGGCGATGAGCAGCGCCCTCACCGGCGACGAGCCGCCGATTGAGCCGACCAGGGTCGTACTGTCCGGCGAACGCGGCGACGCGGCGGGGACACCTCCGCCGTCGTCCAGCACCCCGCCTCCGGCGGACCTGCCCGCCGCGCCCCCGCCGCCGGACGGAGGGGCGCCGGGCCTGCCCGAGCCCCGGGACTGGTGGAGCCGCGGCGGCGGCAGCGTGGCAACGGCCCCCACCGCCGCCCCGGTGTACGTGACCGCCCCGCCGGTCACGTACGTGACGCACAACCACTTCTACCCGGCCGTCCAGACCGGCGGCCCCGCCCGGTTCTCGGTGGCCCGGCTGCGGCCGGTCTGGAACGGCAGCGCCGCCGTGGCCGGGCTGCTGCTGGTGCCGGTTACCGGGCAGCTCGACCCCGACGCGTTCGGGGCCGTCTACGCCGCTGCCGCCGTCGCCGTCGTCGGCGAGCTGGGGGCTCGTATGAAGCACCGGCGTAGCGGCTGGCTGGTCAGGGCGCTGTCCTGGCACGTCGTACTGATCAGCTTCCTGACCCCGGCCGGGATCCACGCCCTCAGCTACCTGTTCACGGGGGTCTGACGGTGACCGGTACGCAGCTCTCCTACGGCGGCCTGGGCCTGGCGGTCGCCGTCCTCGTCCTGACTGCCGCGCGCTGGTGGCGCACCGGCCGTCAGATGCCCGGCGCCGCTGCGCTGAGCGGCGGTCTGCTGATCGGCCTTCTCAGTGCCCTGTGCTCCGGCGGTTTCCTCGGCCTGGCCGCGCACTGGCTGACTGCCGAGGCGACCAACCCGGTTGGCGACCGGGTGACCGGCACCGGGGCCCTGCTCGCCGAGGCTTCCCCGGCCGGGATGACCGCGGGCGGGGGAGTGGCGACCGCGTTCCTGCTCCTGGTCCTCGTCCTGGTCTGGCGCTGCTGCGACAACCAGCTCCGCCGCCAGATCGCGGCCGGTGCCGTCTCCGGCTCGGCCCTCGGCCTGGCGGGCGGTGTCTCCGGCCTTGCCGCCGTGGTGCTCATGCCCGCGGTCAACGCCTTCGGCGATCACCTCCTCGGCCAGGTCGCCGCCGCCTACCAGTAACCCGCCCCCCGCTCCGCACCACGACTATCGGAGGCACTTCCGTGCTCAACATTCCCGCGTCCAGCCTGACCGCCGGCGGCCTGGCCGTCGGACTCGCTATCCCGCTCCACTTCCTCGCCCACTGGCTCAAGGCCAACCTGAAGTCCAAGAAGAAGGATTGGAAGACCCTCATCCCCTTCGCCGGGGGCATCGCCTACGGCGGCATGGCGAGCATGTGCACCGGCGGCCTGATCGCCTTCGGCGCGGGGGTGATCACGTGGTTCGGTAACGGCGCCGGATCCCTGGCGATGTGGGGCGTCACCGGCGGGAACACCACCCGGGGCGTGCGCGCCACCCCGGTGGAGCTGTCGGCCGAGGGCAACATCCTGATGTTCCTGCTGACGATCATCGTTCTCGGCCTGTGGAAAGCGATCAACTCCGCCGAGAAGCGGTTCGCCACCCGCGGCATCGTCGCCGGTGTCCTGCTCGGCCTGTCCGCCGTCCTCGGCGGCGCGGTCGCCGTCAGCGTGATCCCCGCCGTGAACGACCTCGGCGCACGCCTCCTCGGCGCCATCGGCTGACCCCCTTTTTTTTGCCGTTTCCCGGCGCCACCGGCCGCCCGCACCCACCCGCACCGCCCCCGCGCCTCCGCGGCCAGGGGCGCGGTCCGGGCGGGTGCGGGCGGCCGTCGCCGCCCGGCCCCGGCCACCTCGCCCATTCGCCCCGCGCCTCTGGAGACGCACCATGACCCATCTGGACCGGATCGTCATCGACGCCGAGTTCGTGGACGACGACGAACCGACCACCACGACCACAACCACCACGAGTGCCGCGCCCGAGGCCGAGGCGAGCAGGCCCGGCGCGGCGGCCCGCGCCGCCACCTTCCTCAGCGCCGCCACCGTCCGCGAGATCACCGCCGTCCGCGAGGGCCTGCGCGTCCTGGCCGCCGAACGGTCGGGCTGGTTTAACAGCGCCCTTGTCACTGACGCCCACGTCCGCGCCGACCTCCTCAACGACCGGTACGCCACCTGGCAACAGGAACGGACCCGCGAGGCGCAGCGGCTCACCGAGAAGGCCGAGGCGCTGGAGGCGGCGGCCGACGAGCGGCTCGCCGCGGGCAGCTCCGACAGCGCAGGCCCGGACAGCCACAAGCGCGCCGGGAAGGACGCCGGGGGGCTGCGCTCCGAGGCTGCCGCGTGGCGCGAGCGGATCCGTGACATCGAGTCCCAGCCCTACACCGGGCACCGCGAGCCGACCGCCGCCGAGCTCGCCGGGCACCGCAAGCGGATGGCCAACCGCCGCCGCTGGAAGGCCGTTGCCATCGGTCTGGCCGCCGGGTGGGGCATTCTCCAGTTCGGCGGACCCACCCTTCTGGGCAGCATCCTGACCGGGCTGGCGGCCACCGGCTGGGCGAAGGGCCGGTTCGGCACCTGGCGCGCTGCGCCGCCGGAGGTTCCCCAGCTCGACTACGCCGCCCCGGCCGCTCCGGCTGCCCCTGCATCTGCGGCCCCCGGCGCGGCCCCCGGCGGGACGCCGACAGCATCCGCGCCGGGGGAACCCCCGTTCACCCCGCCGCCGCCCTCGGCCGCGCCCGGCTTCACCGCCTCGTGGACTCCGGCTGACACCTCCTCGGCCGCCCCGTCCGGATCGTCCGGCGAGGTGCTCGACTGCGAGGAGACAGACCAGCTCACCGAGGCGATGCTCGCCGCCGGAGCGATCAGCGAGGGCACCGTCCGTCTCGCCCGGCCCGATTCGATCACCCGCGTGCCCGGCGGCTGGCTCGCGCACGTTGTCCTGCCCACGGGCGACGGGGTGACCGCGGAGACCGTCCTCCCCCGGCTCGGCCAGATCGCCGGGGAGATGGGGCTCGACCGGGCGCGTTTCTTCATGGACCCGGTCCACGCTTCCGCCGGCGGGAACGCGAAGACCCTCGCCGTAGCCGCCTTCGCCGAGGACCCGTTCACCACCCCCAGGGCCTCCCCGCTGACCGGCATGGACACGGTCGATGTGTGGGACACCGGTATCCCGGTAGCCTTCGACGCCTTTGGCGCCCTGGTCCACCTCGTCCTCAAAGACACGAGCCTCGCGCTCGGAGGCGCCTCCCGCTCCGGCAAGGGCGCGGCCCTGCGCGGCATCATCGCCGGCGCCCTGCTGGACCTGCGCGTGAACCTGCGGCTGATCGACGGCAAGGCCCCCGGTCAGGACCGGTGGCGCCACCTGGCCGCCACCTTCGTGGACGAGCCCGGCACCAAGGGCGCCAAGCGCACCCGGGCCCTGCTGGAAGCCCTCGTAACCGATCTGGACCGCCGGGCCGCGATCCTCAAGCGGTACGGGATGGAACAGATCGACGACCCCCGCCTGATCGCCGAACTCGGCGGGCTGGAACTCGTCGTCATTGACGAGGCCGCGGCCGTCACCGGGGACCGCAAGCACGGCGCGGCGATCAAAGAAGCGCTCAGCGCCCTCGCGGCCCGGGGCCTGGCGTTCGGGATCATCCTCGTCATCGCCACCCAGGTCGTCACCAAGGGCAATGACGGAGTCCTGCCCCGCCTCGTCACCGGCAATGTGACGTGGAAGTGGGCGATGCGGGTCACCGAGACGACCGAGTCCAACATGGCGTTGTCCCAGGGCGCGGCGAAGGCCGGGTGGGACGCTTCCAAGCTGGACCCGGGGATCCGCGGCATGGGAATCCTCCTCGCCGACCGCTACCGCCGTATCCGCTCTCTCTGGCTTGACGGCCCCGAGCTCCTCACTCTGATCGACACCATCACCCGCATCCGTACCGCCGCCGGACGGATGCGCGGGCAGTGGGCCGACCCGATCGAATCGGCGATGCGCAACCAGAGCACCCCGCCCCCGGGGCACGGGCACACCGCATCACCGCAACCGTCCGCCTCGCCCGAGGCGGACGACGCGGAGCCGGACGACGGTACCGGCGGGGACGAATCCGTATCCGCGGACGGTGTCCCCGTTCTGCTGCTCCGCGCGCACCGGATCGTGTCGGACGCCGGCGGCCGGATGCACACCGGACCGCTCGCCCAGGGCCTCGGATACGAGGACGCGCGGACGCTCGGCATCACCCTCAACGGCCTCTTGCGGAGGGTCGGTGTCGAGCGTCCGGCGGGCGGTCAGCTCCGCGTACCCGGGACCGAGAAGCCCGGTCTCGGCTACTACGCCGAGACCCTCGCCGCCGCCATCGACCAGTACCGAAAGTGACCGCCAACCCCATACAGCCCCTGTAACGGCATCCCAGACGCTCCGTCTGGGATGCCGTTCCTGTAGGGGGTCCCGACCTGCATGTATGGGGTGTCTGGGGTCAGGAAGCCACCCCCGGAACCGCTCCGGTAAGCCCCAGACGGCCGCCCCACCCAGCCCCACCCCAGACACCCCCAACACCCCATACAGATCACACAAAGTCACCTAGCGTGGGACCGGCGGCCAAGGCCGGTCCGGACGTGCGGGGGGCCTTCTCCCACAGGAGGGAAGAACCCGTCACCATGTCCCGTGAGACCCGCGCACGCCACTGGAGAAGGAGCCGACCGTATGACCATCGAGGTACTCGCCGAGGCCGAGAACGCTCGCGCCACGATGGGAGAGCAGACCTCGTGATCGAACACTCGCGCGCGGCACGGCTCCACATCGTGCCCGCTGCGGACGCCCCGGCCGACGAGCCCGCAGCCGACGAGATCGAGCGGGAGGTCGAGGTACTCGCCCCGGCCGCCGCCGCGGCCCTGCGGCTCCTCGCCGAGGCGATCCGGCGGCGCCACGCCGACCCGGACACCGTCGTGCAGGCCCTCAAGAACGCCCGGGTGCACAAGGAGTTCGCCGGGGTGCTCGACGCGGCGTCCGAAGTCGTCATGGCCGCCCTTGAAGATCCGTACGAGTTCGACGGCCGTCTCCGTGCTGAGAACCTCGCCGACGCAGCCGGTCAGGTACGGAATGCCTTCCGCTGGCTGTAGCACCACCTGACGGCAACGAGCCCGGCCCCTCCCAGGGGTCCGGGCTCGTTGCCGTTTGTGGGCGCGGCGATCTCAGGGAACGTCACCCCGCCAGTCCCACCGCAACGGATCGTCCTCCCTGGGCTCGTAGTCGGACCGGCCGCCCGGCCCGTACCGACCTGTGGGGGAGATCAGATAGGCACCGTCGCCGAGCTCCTCCTCCGTCTGTCCGGTGATGTCGAGGAGCTGCTCGCCGAGCGGGCCCCCGCAGAGCTCCGCATACGTGTGGCCGGGCCGCGGCCACGGGGCGGGGTCGTCATGGTCCGAGCCGTACACCCGGCGCTGATCAGTCGTCATGCTCCAAGAGTCCCAGCCGGACTGGACCGCGCGGGCGGATTCGGCCGTTGTGCTGCGGACGGCCCGGAATGCTGGTCCGCGATGGCCGCCCGTGTCAGCCGTACGGCATCCACAAAGACCCGGACCCGCTCGCACCGCCCCCATATCCGCAAGTCCGGCTGCGGGCCGGTCACTGCCAGGCCCCCGGCACGCTGCGGACGTACCCTGTGATCGTCTTCCGGTAGAGGTCGTGGCCGGTGTCGCGGGAGTGCTCCGCGATCCACTCCGCGACCGCGTCCTCGGTGGCGTGCTCCTCGGACGTGGCCGCGCCGCAGTCGGAATCCTCGCCGGTCACGCACATGGCCGAGCACGCCGGCGGGGGCGACGAGGGGTCAGCGCTGATCTTGTAGTCCCTGAACCGGTACGTCGCCCGGGTCACCGTTCATCCCGCCCGGCGCTGGCCGTCAGAGTGACCGTCACTTCCCAGGACCCCGGGGTATCGGCGGCGCCGGGGTCGTGGGACAAGTGAAGGGACCGGGGTGTGAGGTTGGCCGCCGCGTCCCGGGTGAGATCGGCCGCGGCCTGCAAGGCATCGGCGGCAGTCCTGCCGGAGCACACCACCGCCGTGTGCGCGCTCACCGTGACGGCCGATCCGGGAACGAGCGCAAAAAGACCCGCGACGGTCCTTCCGGCCGTGTCGAGACTGGCGACGAGATCACGGGCGAACGCGGGTCCCTGGCGGACGAGCCCGGTCTCGCCCGTCAGGGACCCCGGGGAATCCGTACGGTCCGGACTGCCGGGGTCGGTCTGGATTGAAGGCGTCATGCCCGGGACGGTAGGCGCGGTGTCGGGGAACGAAGGCACACGGTGTGTGTGCCTTCCCTGGCAGCCGCCTGGCCCGGCTCCGTGTGCGAGCCCACCCGGCCGGAGAGCATCGGCCCATGGATGATCGGATCTCGCTGTTCGAGCTCGTGCGCGCCGTCCCGTACGCCACGGATGGCGCGCACGCCGCGGAGGAGCTGCTCGCGGTCGGCCGCGGTGACTGCCTGGCGAAGTCTGCGTTCCTCGTCCGGGGGTTCCGGGCGATGGGGTACCCGGCGCGGCGGGTGCGGTGGCTGTACCTTCTTCCGCCCCGGCCTGCCGAGGTGCGGCTCCTGCGGTCCCGTGAGGACGTGCACAGCGCCGCCGAGGTCGAGCTCGGCGGCCGATGGGTGCTCGTGGACGCGACCCACGACCCCGGTCTCGGCGCCGCCGGTCTCGCCGTTGCCGAGTGGGACGGCGAGACCGACACCGTCCCGGCCTACCCGCCGGCGGGCCCGGTCTGGCGCCCGGGGGACGGGCCGGAGCCGGTCCCGAACCTCTGCTCGGCCGGGCCCGACCCGGCCGGGCCGAGGTACCGCGCTGCCTTCAACCGCTGGTTGCGGGAGGCTCGGCGCGGGTGACTTCCGCTCATCCGCGGAGCAGACCGGCGATGTTGAGGACCAGGAGCACGACGACGGCCGCCCACCCGCAGACCGCCGCCGCCCGCCCCAGCACCCGGGCGGGCCCGGGTGTCACCCTGTCCGGCTCGTCCGGTGCGGGTGCTGCCGGATGCCCTCGTTCGCCGACGCGACACCGAGCTCCCGGCCGCCGGACCGGGCGGCGGTGCGCAGCGCCTCGAACGCCGCGCAGATCACGCACCCGGCCACGGGCGCCGGCTCCTCCGCGGCGGCGGCCTCGTTCCGCAGAGCGAGGAGGCCCTCGACAAGGCCCGCAAGGAGAGCGGGAGTTGCCTTCCGGAAGGGGCCGCGGCCGACTTCCGGGGGGAGTCCCGGGAGGGGCTCGGTCCGCGTCTCGTCGGGCATCTGCTCGTACCGGCGGCGGAGTGCGGCGCGGATCTCGTCATCGGACATCGCGCGCGGCCGGGGCGGGGGGAGAGGCGGTGCTCCGGCGGGGGCGCCGTGGGGAGCGGCGGGTGCAGGTGTGTGCGGCATACCGGGGACCGTAGGCCCGGCCGCCCGGGGACCCGGCACACGGATCGTGTGCCTTGCGGGGCCGCGGTCCGGGGGCGCCGTCGAGGTCCGCGCCGGGGCCGCCGCCGCCGAGGGGGAGACCCGCGGCGCCGAGACTGCCGTCGAGCCCCGCCCGCCCAAGGCGGCCTGACAGGTGTGGGCCCTGCCGCTTCAACCGGCAGGGCCCACACCCCCACTCTAGAGCGCCCGCTCCCCGGCCCGGGGAGCGGGCGCTCCTCTATATATGGATGGGGCCCCGGAGCGTATGCTCCGGGGCCCCGGGACGCGGACAGCTCCCACGGGGGGAGGAGCCATCCGCGGGCATCAGCAGCGGGCGCCGTCGAGCCTCTCGGCGTCCGCCGCGGTGACCGCCGCCAGGAGCGGCGCCACCTCAACATAGATCGTCTCCCCGCGGTACGGGCCGCTTAGCCACGACGCCGCCCACGACCCCGGGTGCATATCCGGGACGAGCAGCCACGACCCGGTAGACAGCAGCCGTACACCCTGCGGGACGCCGTCGCCGAGTGCTCCCGACCCGGCGGGCACCAGAACGGCGAGCTCCTGACGGTTGCGGTCCGCGATGACCATGTGTCCGTCGTCCAGCCCCAGCCCGAGTATGTCCAGCGCGGCCAGGCCCCGGGCCAGGGGCGTGATGATCACGGCGTCCCAGTGCACGCCGCAGTCCGCAAGGCGTGTCACCCCGCCGCGCAGGGCGGCGAGTGCCTCGTCGGAGGGGTCGAGGTGGTCCGTCCATCTCATGGGGACTGAGTCCTTTGATCCGGCCATATCCGCACCGTAATAGCGGTACAACGATAGGTAGGCACACGATGTGTGTGCCCTTCTTCGGGGATCAGGCATGGCACAGACCTTCGGCCGCCGCATCGCCTATTGGCGGGAGCGCCGGCGCATCACGCAAACCGATCTCGGCGCCCTCATCGGCAAGAGCCGACGATGGGTGCAAGCGGTCGAGGCGGGGGAGCGGCAGGCCGATCCGCAAATCTCCGTGGTTGAGGCCGTGGCCCGCGCGCTGACCATCCCGGTCGAGCTCCTCCTCGGCGACACCCCCCCGCCCCGCGGCGTGGACGATGTCGAGTTCGCCGCGATCCGCGGCGCCCTCGACCGGCACGACGTGATCACGGGCACGGCCGGGGCCGGAGCCGCCCCCCTGCCCGTGGCCACCCTGCACCGCCGCCTCGTCCACGCCCGCAGCGCCTTCCAGTCCGGCAAGTTCGGCAGCCTCGGCGGCCTGGTGCCGTCCCTTCTGGTGGAGACCAACAGAGCTGCCGCCCTTCACGACGGCGACGAGCAGCTCCGCGCGTACGGCCTCCTCGCCACCGTCATGGACCTGGTCGAGGCCGCCGCCGTGAAGTACGGCGCCACCGACGTTGCACTCGTCGCCGGGCACCGCGCGGTGGCCGCCGCCGAGAGATCCGAGGACACGGTCGTCATCGCCGCGGCCTGCCGCCACCTCGCGGACGCGATGACCGGGCAGGGACAACCCCGTGCCGCCGCGACGTTTGCCGTTGCCTCCGCGGCCCGCCTTGAGACCGACCTCCGCGCCCGCGGCGGCGCCGGGTTGTCGGTCCTGGGGATGCTCTACCTCAAAGGTGCGATGGCGCAGGCCCGCGCCGGAGCGGGTTCGGATCTCCTCGCCGCCTCCGCGGCCCGCGCCGTACCCGAGCTCTTGGACCAGGCCGCCGAGCACGCCGCCGAACTCGGCCACGATGCCAATCACCACTGGACCGCGTTCGGCCCGACGAACGTCTCCGTCCACCGCGTCACCGCGCACACTCACCTGTCCGAAGGCGCCGCCGCCGTCTCCGTCGCCGCCGACATCACCCCCGACGCCCGCGCCGGGCTTCCCCGCGAACGGCGCGCTCACCACCTCGTTGACCTCGCCCGCGCGCACGCGCAGGCCGGAGACCGGGCCGCCGCGGTCGATGTCCTCCTCGACGCCGAAGGCGAATCAGAGGAGGAGGTGCAGTGCCGCCCCAAGTCGGTGCGCCTGGTCGAGGAGCTCCGCCTCCTCGGCGTCGGCAGCAGCGCCGAGGGGCGGTTGCGTCTCCTCGCCCGGCGCTGTGGACTGCCCGGGTGACCACCACACGGACGCTCTACCTCATTGCCTGCGCCGCCCCGCCGGCGCTCCGACTCGCCGTCCCGATCCGTACCGCACAGGCGGCCGGGTGGGATGTCTGCCTGATCCTGACCCCCACCGCGCACAGGTGGCACACCGACGACCCGGCGGGCCGCCTGTCCGAACTGCGCACCCTCACCGGCCACCCGATCCGGTACGAGTACAAGCTCCCGTCCGGCCGCGATGTCCTCCCCAAGCCCGACGCCCTACTCGTCGCCCCGCTCACGAACAACACGCTCCACAAGTGGGCGAGCGGCATCTCGGACGACCTCGCCCTCGGACTGCTCACCGAGGGAATCGGCCTCGGCCTGCCCATCGTCGCCCTGCCGTACTGGAACGCCGCCCAGGGCCGACACCCCGCCGTCGCGCGCAGCGTCGCCGAGCTGCGCGCCGCCGGGGTGACCGTGCTCCTGGCCGACGAGCACGGCGGACCCGGGTTCGTACCCCACGAGCCCCGGCATGGGAATGTGGACGCGTACCCGTGGGAGCTCGCTCTCGCTGCTCTCCCTGGCGCTTGAGGCCCGGCCGCCGGGCACAGAACAGGAACGGTGAAGGGCCCGTCCGCAGTGGACGGGCCCTTCGTTTTTCGGCCGGGTTCAGCTCACACCCATTCGTCCGGCCATCCCTCGCGCACGTAGGGGAAGATCCCGGGAGGGATCTGCACTCCGCCGACTCCACTCCCTGTCGTGGCAGCGGCGGCCAGAGTGCGGACGTACTCCACATCGTGCGTCAGCCGCGTAACCCGCCCTGTGAACGTGTCATTCACCATGAGCAGCCCGTATCCGCCCTCGACCGGGGGAAGCCCGGCGGCCCTGCACCAGGCCCGGTACCGGTCGAGCCCTCCCAGGTCCGCAGGTGTGGCGAACGCGTGCTCGTGCTGACCGCTCATCGCGGACCCCTTCGCCTGGAGTTACCGCCGGGGACCTTACGGGACGACCTTGGTCCCCACCTCCCGCATGGTCCTCTTCCGGCCGGAGCGGTCGGGCCCGGCAGGACCCCCGCGTCACCGCAGCCGCACGCAGATCCGCTTGCCGACCCCGCGGAACTCGATACAGATCCTCGTGTTCACCGGGTACCGCGGCCCCGTACGCCCGTCGCGTCCCCAGTGCGTTTCCACGAAGGACACGCGCGCATCCGGGCGCCGGGCCTTCTTCCACCCGGAGGCGGCCCGCATCTTGCCCCCGGGCCGCTGGTACAGCCACCGCGCCTCGTACGTCTTCCGCTTCCCGGAGCGCTCGGTCGAGGCGTACACCCATCCGACCCCGCGGGACTTGGACCCCTTCTTGTGCCAGTGCTTGACCACGATGCCGGGTGCGCACCCCCCGCCCTTCACCGCCCGGCACGCGTTCAGCCGGTCGTACTCGTACGACGCCGCGGGGGCCGGGGCGGCACCTGCGCCCACGAGCACCAGGGCCAGGGCCACCGTCGTCAGAACGTGCTGAATTCGTCTCATGATCAGCCAACCGCCCCGGGCGCCGGTCGGAGACGCCCCCACCGCTCACACCACACGCCCGGGTGACCCTGGCGCCCGGCGGGCCGGACCGTGCTTCCCCCTTGGCGGCCCGGCGGGTCGGTGCGCGAGGATCACAGGGCGCGCGCCGGCACCCTGCGGCGTGCGGAACGACAGGGGGAAGATGTGCCAGAACTGCCAGACCTCCCGGACCCCGACACCTTCCCGGGCGGATGGCCCGGTATCGGTATTGCCGCGCTGTTCGGCGTCTTCGCCATGCTCGCGTTCGCGGCGCAGGGCACGCCCGCCCAGAGACGCGAGTTCAACGAGTCGATCGAGCGCGCGGTCGGTGCTGCCGCCGGGGCGGTCGGCCGCTTTCTCTCCGGCCGCGAACTGGCGGGCCCTCCGCGCAGCGAGGCGACATGGTGGCGAGCGGGGGCTCCGCTCCCCGACGACCGGCTGACCGAGACCCGCGTCGAGCTGCTCGGCGCGCGCCCGGCGAAGCCCGGTCCGGCCACTGCGCTCCCGCCCGGGAAGAGTGCCGGCGCCCGCCGTGTCCTGCGGGTCGTCGTTGCACCCGTGCGCATCGCGGCCGGAGCGGTGGCGGGTCTGTGGCGGGTGCTCCGCGTCTGGCACCGGTGGCCCCGCGCCGCCCGGTCCGCCGTCCGCCTCGCGCCCCTGGTGATCGCGTGGGCCTGGTGGCGGTTCCCGGGGGAGACCCCGCTCGTCTTCGCCGCCGTCGCCGCCGTGGTGTTCCTCGCTGCGGCCACCAGTCCGGCCGGGCTCGGATGGTGGCGCGTACAGCCGGTGTGGACCCATGGCCAGATTTACGGCCCCGGCCTCTGGGTGGCCCTGCGTCAAATCCTGCGCATGGACGAGGAGGAGCTCCGCCCGCGGTGGCTTTCGGTCCCCGACGACTTCCGCGCGGACGATGCGCGGATCGTTCTCCGTATCCCCGCCGCGTGGATCGGCGGACCCGAAGCCGTCGCCGCCGTCGAGCGGGTCATAGAGGAACGGGTCCCCGGCGACTGGGTTGCACGGTGGAACCGGACCGGCAACGAGCACTTTGTGCACTGGACCCAGAAGCCGAAAGAGAAGACGCGCCCGCGGCTCCCGGACTATGTTCCGTGGAAATCGACCGGTGACCCGCGTCGGATCTATGTAGGGCTCGCCGTCGAGGGTGACGAGATCACCGAGGCCGTCATCGAGACGCAGACCGCTACACCACACTGGGGGGTGGCTGGTGACACCGGGTCGGGTAAGTCAACCGTTCTCTACATCCCGGTTGTCCACGGCAGGCAGACCGGCGAGCTGATTGACATCCTCGACACGAAACAGAATTCGCTGATCGAGGCCGAGGGTTTCTCAGGGGTACGCATCCACAAGACGCCCCGGACCTGTATCGCGGCGTTCGCCGAATTCCTGGCCTCGATGATGGCAGCGGAAACCGTTGCCGGACGAGGAGGGGACCCGGCACTGAGATCCCAACTCGTTGCCCGTACGCTTGTGGTGGACGAGCTCCCGACGTTGATCAAACTTGCGTACACATGGTGGCGGCATGGAATCAAGGGAAAGGGCGCTCCTCCTTTCCTCGACTGGCTGTCGATTATTCTCCTGCAAGGCCGCTCCTCGAATCACAGGGTCGTTGTCGGAACCCAGCAATTCGCCAATCAGTTTTTCGGCGGCACCATGGAGCGAAGTCAGATCGGTACTAGGATTCTGGTGGGAAATCAGGACCGGACCTCATGGGGCGTGGCATTCGGACAGAGTACGCCGGTCATCGGATATGACTCCGAGGTGAAGGGGCGCGGGGCCTACTCGGACAAGCGGAAAGACCCGGACGCAGATTACCTGTACGTCCGGGAAATCCAGCCGAGTTACATCACGCCCATGGTTCGTCAGCTACTCGCGGAATGCCCTCCGGCCCCCGCGTGGTTCGATGCCGGGCATATGGCGCCGTGGATCACCGAGGCCGCTCTCGCAGAGGTCAACGCGGTTGCGGCCACGGCCAACTTCCTGCCCGGAGGCAAGTACGGGCCCCCGGCTGCGCCTGGTGTCGGGCCCGCGCCGGCGGTGGGGGTTCTGGGGGGTACGCCCAGCTCACAGCCCACGACAGCACTTCCGGCGACAACCCCGACGACAACCCCCGCGACAGGTGCCGGCGCCGCGGCCGGGCCCCTCGCCGCCGAGGGCCAGGAGGACCAGGAGGAGGAGCTCCCCGATACCTACACGCTTGCCCAGGCTTACGAGCGGGGAACTCTGCCGTGGAAAGCAGCCACCACGCGAACGTATTTCAAGCGCGGTGTAACCCGGGGAATCCCGGAGCCCGAGGGAATCAGCGACGGGCACGCCTCCTACTACTCCGAGGCGCAGCTCGTGGAATGGCTGACGGCGTGGGAGGCATGGCAGAAGACGAATACCAAGGGGGTACGCAAGGCCCCGGGGCCGGAGGGCGGCGGAACGCCCTGACGGTGAAGCGGCGGTGCCGGTCGGTCTGCTGACCGGTGTTCTGGACGGAGCCGGGCTCCGCCGGGCCGGGGGAGTGCTTCACATTGGGACCCTTCCGGATTCCCGGGAGGCCGGGAAGAGGTTCCGAAGTGTGGGCGGCGGCCGGGGAATACGGCCGCCGCCCACCTGCGTTCCCGGAGCTCCTTCGGGTCATCTCTACAGAGCTGCGGGAACATCCATGGAGCCGGGCCGCCGCCATTTCCTCGCGGTGGGCTCATAAGATCCGGGGCGGGCGGCGAACCGGCCGGAAAGGGGACTCGCTGAGGGCGGCGGGATGAGTACGCACACCCCTGCCGGAACGGCCCTGCCGGGGAGCGAGGGAATCCTCCCGTCCTTGCCCAGTGCCCGGAGTGCGTCCGGCAGGACACCGAAAGCCAGGGTAAGCGCGGGAATCCAGCGCGCCGGGATTCCCTGGCGCCCGGTCTCGACATCGCTATAGGTCGGAGTGCCCACTCCGAGCATTCTTGCAATATCGGCCTGCCGCATTCCGGCTGCAACTCGCAGCGCCCGAAGGGAAGCCGGAGTTTCCTGGACCGTCAGATCATTCACGGTGGTGCCGAGGAACTCGGCAAGGTGCCGGAGCACGGCGGGCCGCGGCATGGTCCCGGCCGTCTCCCAGGTCGAGACCGTGCTCCGGGCGCATCCCATCGCATTCGCAATCTGTGCTTGCGTCAGATTCAGTGCCCGGCGCAGCTCCCGGAGCCGCTCACGGCGTAGGCGCATCCATTCCCCCGGCCTGTCGTTCGACACGTCGGGCGGCACTCTAGCGGTCGCCCGGGGTCCTCACGGGGAGTTCTGGGGCCGCGGTCGGGCCATCACCGCATACGAACTTCTTTGACCCCGGCACATGACAGACGTAGGGTCCATAATCCGCCAACAGGCGGAGCAGCGGGGGAGGTTACGGGGGAATGCCATCAATCGCCAAAATCGCACGAAAGGTCATGGGGTTGCCGGAACCGGCGGCAGGCACGCCGGACGCGAAGACTGCCGCCCCGCCCGCGCGGGATGTCCCGTCGCCGCGGCCCGCCAACCCGTGGGAGTCCGCCGGCGCGGCGCTGCGGCAGCAGCAGACGGCCGCCCCTGAGACCGCGCCCGCGCCCGCCGCGCCGGCGCCTGTCGCGGCTCCCTGGGTGCCCCAGGACGAGCGGTCGGGCGCGGCGTTCGCCCGCAGGTTCGGCCGCGGGCTCGTGTGGTTCGTGCTGATCCTCGCCGCCATCACGGGCGTGCGCTCCTGGTTCATCCCGCCCAAGGCGGAGGCCCCGGAGGTCAAGGCCCCGAAGGCGGCTCCGGCCTATCCCTCGGCCGAGGCACAGGCCATCGCCGGACGGTTCGCGCGCGCCTACCTCACCTGGGACGAGACGGCGAAGGAGGAGCGGGAGGCACTCCTCGCCTCCGTCCTCCCGGACGGTGCGGACACCGGCATGGGATGGGACGGGCAGGGGCAACAGGCCGTCGTCGCCGTCGAGCCGGGCACGGTCACCCCCGGCCCGCACCGGCAGGCCCGCGTCAGGGTCGATGTCCTCGTGCGGCCCGCCGCACCCCCGGCGCCGAAGAAGAAGCCCGCGCCCCCCGCCCCGGCCCCGCGCTGGATCGGTCTTGACGTGCCCGTGGTCTCGACCGCCGGCGGAGTCGTCGTCACCGGGCGCCCCGGCCTCGTCGGCATCCCGGCCACCGGTCCGGCCGCCCCCGACCTCCCCACCACCAAGACCGATCCGGAACTCAGCTCCTCGACCGAGTCCACCGTCGAGACGTTTTTCGAGGCGTACGCCAAGGGCACCGACGCGGTCACCGCGCCGGGTGCGGCGATTCCCCCGCTGGCGGGCGGAGTCGAGTTCCGCGGACTCGTCGCCTGGTCCGCCGACGCGGGGAGCGGGGCCGACCGCGTCGGTACGGCCCGCGTCTCCTGGTCCCTCGGCGGCGCCACCCTCGAAACCGTCTACCGGGTCACGCTCACACGGGTCACCAGCGAGGACGCCCACCGATGGCAGGTCGCCGAGGTGCGCGGCGGCACCCTCTGACGGCCCCCTATGTCCCCAGCTCATAGAACATGAGCCCTCGTCATAGTCCCTGGTCAATCATCCACTTCACACACAAGGGGGTCCGTCGTGCCGCCGCTCGACCTCATGCTCGCCGCACCGCTCACCACCGGAGCCGAACTCAAAGACTGGGTCCTCATCGTCGTCGGCAATCTCTTTGCCGCGTTCCTCGCCGTCCGCGCCCTCGGTCACTTCATCAAGAAAGAGTGGGGCGAGATGGTGACCTTGCTCGTTGCCGCGGTGTTCGTCGGTGCCATCGTGTGGGCCCCGGAAGCCGTACAGGACATGCTCACCGGAGTGTGGGGCAAGGTGTCGGGGACGGCATGAGGACCGGACGGACCTACACCCGCCATTTCGAACTCGACACCCGACAGCACGAGCTCCTCGGCGTCGATCTGGGGGAGGGGGCGCCGCGCCGCGCCCTGGTCCTGGGGCTGATCCTCTTCGGGGTCTGGTTCGGCGGCCTTACCCTCCTCTTCGGCCTCCCCGGGAAGATCACGTTCACCCTGTACTTTCTGCCCCCGGTCATCGTGTCCGTATACGGAGCCCAGCGCTCCCAGGCCGTTGACCGCCGCTGGAACATGACCAGGTGGGCCATCGGCATCAGGTACCTCGTCCTCGGACACCGCCCGATCATCTGCGGCGGGCAGCGTGCCGCCGCCCGCGGTGAGTGGATCGCCCGCCGGGACCGGTGGGCGCCCCGGGTGTCGATCCTTGCCGACTCCCCGCTCGGCCCTCTCCTCGACCGGTGGCTCGGCCCGGAGGACTCGACCGCCCCCGGCGCCGGCGCCCCGGTCCGACTCGATGCCCGCCCGCGCCTGTACGGCCCGGACGCCGTGGCCAGGGCAACCCGCCGCCGCACATCCATCCCGCACCAGAAGAAGGGGGACCAGTCGTGAAGCCGCTCCAGAAGATCGGGGAGTTCCTCGGCCTCGGCGGGAGCCGCTCGGCACCGCCCCCGGAGTACACCGCACTCGCGGACGGGCTGATCGTCACCAGCAGCCACGCGGAGGCGTGGTTCGTCCTCGACTCCTCGAACACGGACCTCATGTCGGAGTCCGCCCGCGACGCCGAACTCGACTCCGCGAACGCCGCTCTCTCACGCACCCTCGCGGGCCTCGACTGCCACCTCCGCATCCTGTGGGCCCCGCTGAACGCGTCCGACTACCAGGCCGAGGCAGAGCAGATGTTCACGGCCGGGCACTGGCAGGAGTGGGCCGAGCTCCGCGTACGGCGCCTCGACCAGATGCAACTACCGATCCGGTACCTCCTCCTCGGCGTCCGCATGAGCGAGCGCGCCGGACAGATGCAGACCGCCGGCGCCCGCGGCGCCCAGCTCCTCGGCGTCGGCGGCTCCTCGCTCTCCGCCCGCGACCTGGCCAAGCTCAACGCCCAGGTGCGCCGCCTCGGCCGCCGCCTTGAGTCGTCACCGTGGAAGGCGCAGCCCGCGGCCGTCGAAATGCTGGCGTGGATGATCGCCCGGGAACAGCACCGCACAACCCCCCTCCCGGCCGCCCAGTCCGGCATGATCACGGGCGCCCGGCTGCACACCCTCACCCGCGGGCGCGTCCTCCCCTACCCGGACCATCTCCGGATCGTGGACGCCCACGGGGACGTTGCCGCGTGGACCGCCGTTCTCCACATGACCGGATTCCCCGAAGTCACCGAGACCCCCGGGCCGGGGGAGTGGCTCCGCATCCTCTCCGAGATCAATTACGTGGTGGACGCCGACGACGAGGAACTCGACCCCGACCTCGACCCCGCATCCCTGATCCGCCCCGTCAACGCCGAGGCGTCCGTGCGGTTCCGGGTCCAGCCCAAACGGGAGGCCCGGAAGAAGGTGGACGATGTCCGCCGCTCGGCCAAGGAGCAGCGCCGATCCGCGGCCAAGGCATCGGCCGAGGAGCCGGAGCTCCAGATCGGCGAGACCGAGGTCGTGATGGGCGGCCTCGGCCGCGACATGAACCGGGAGGATGTCACCCTCGTTGAGGACCACCCCCGGATCATCGTCACGAGCACCACCTCCCTCGCCGACCTGCGGGCCCGTATCGACGCGGTGATTACGCACTATGGCGGCGTCGGGATCGAGGTCGTCCCCGCAGACGACGAGCAGCGCGACGCGTGGCTCGAACTCCAGCCGGGTGACCAGCTCCGCATCCCCGGCCTGGGGCACATCCGCGATGTGTCGGCGTTCTCCGGGTCCTGGTGGTGGGGCGGGGCGAGCGTCGGCGACGACCGAGGCCCCATCGTCGGGTACCTCACCGGCAGCACGAGCGGCGTGTTCCGCAACGACGTGACCGCAGGCTCGGACCGCGGCGACGCGACGACGACAGCCCTCCTCGGCAGGAGCGGCCGGGGCAAGACCACGGCACTCATGCTCAGCCTCCTCGATGCCGGGTTCCTCGGCGCGTTCGCCCTGGCCCTCGACTTCAAAGGGGACCTCGGCGGACTGGTGTCCGCGGCCCGCGCCTACGGCCTGAACGGGAACCTCGTGGAGACCGGCCCCGACTTCGCCGGGACCGCCGATCTCTTCGCGCTCCTGGCGGCCGAGGGCCTCGACGTCGCCCGCGGCGAAGTGCCGGCGCAACTGTCCATCGCCATCCCGGAGTGGCTCCGGGAGAGAGGCGCCGAGACCCCCATCACCCGCGCCGTCAACGCCGTGATCCGGGCCGGGGAGCCCGCGACGTGGAAGGTGATCCAGTACCTCCGGGACTCCGATGACGAGCTCGCCAAGGAGGCTGGGGAAGCCCTGTTCGAGCTCTCGCAAAACACCCTCGGAGCGCCCTTCATGGGCCGCCCGACCGGGGCCGCCCCACCGCTCGTACCGGCCCCCGGGATCTGGGTCGTCCAGATGCCCGGCCTGTCCCTGCCCATGCCCGACGCCCCGCGCCGCGACTGGAACCCCACACAACGGCTCTCGGTCGCGCTCATGCACTCGATGCTCGCCTTCGGCATCACGACCGCGGGCCGCCGGGACCTCCGTGGCCTGCCCAAGATCGTCGCGGTGCCGGAGGTACACGTACTCACCGCCACCCGCGAGGGAGCCGGGTTCCTTCAGTACGTCGCCCGTGTCGGCCGCGCCCTGCGTACCTCGCTCGTGCTGGACACCCAAGATCCGGAGGCCCTCGCCAAACTCGCGGGTGTAGTGGAGCAGTTGACCACCGTCGTGGGTTTCCAGCTCACCACCCGCGAACAGCAGGACGCCTTGGCCGAGCTGCTCGGCCTGCCCAAGGACGAGCACACCCGGGCCCTGATCCAGAGCGTGGGACTCCTGCCCAACAAGGAGATCCGCCACGGTCACGCCATCGTCAGGGACAGGCGTTTCTCGGCGGCTACGGTGCAGTTCGACGTACCGAGCCGCGAGCTCCTGGCGCTCCTCGACACCTCCCCCAAGGCCACGGCGGGGGACGGGCCCGTACCCATGGAGAAGGTGACCGCATGAACCGCACCACCGCGAAGGCCGCCGCGGCGGCCGTCCTCATCATTGCCGTGACCGGCTGCTCGTCCTCGGACGGCGGCGGCGAAGAGGGCAGGAGCAAGGGAGGCAGCTCCCCGGCGCCGGCGCCGGTCGAGGAGCTCCGCGCCGTGGCCCGCTCCCACCAGGAGGCGGCCAACCGCCGCGACTGGAAGGCGGCGTGCGAGCTGCGCACCGAGCGACTCCGGGGCGGCACGGTGCAGCAGTGCGCCGACCGCAACACGCCTTCCACGGCGAAGCCGAGCCCCTCGGAAGCCGCGTCGAGCCCCTCGTTCGAGCCGCCGCGGTACGCGGACGGCAGCACCCCGGAACCCAGGTCGAGGCCCTCCTCGTCCGGCCCCGAGTTCGCCGACACCGGGGCCGTCACCGCCTCCGAGGTCGTGACGGTCCCGGCCGCCGAGGACCACCCGGCCGGATGGGGAGTCCTCGTCAGCTACACCGTGACATGGCCCGGGAAGGAGCCGGAGACTTCCCGGCGCGCGCTGCGCCTGGTGGACGAGCGCGGCGAGTGGAAGGTCGATCAAGCCGAGGACGTACACGACGGGGACACCGGCCGCGGATCGGCGGTCGTGGCGGCCCTGTCCGGGGGGTAAGAAATGCTGCACATTCCACGGGGGCGCACACTCGCCATTCCCCTCATGGGGGCACTCACCACACTGATGGTTCTGGCCGGACAGGCACAGGCCGAAGACATCGAACCGACTGGTATCGGCGACCTGATGCCGTCGCCCGATTCCAAGGTTCCGGAGGGCGAGGGCACCCTCTACGAGACCTATAACAACTCGAACTTGTGGCGTCTTGATTCCGATTTCGGGAAATGGGACATTCTCGATCCGATGGCGCAGACCATTGCGGATATCCTGATGGCGATCGTGGCCACTCTCGGCACTGCGAGTGTGGTGATCACCGAGTGGGTTTTCCAGCTCACCACGATCCCGCCGCTTGAGGACGCCATCACCGACAGTATCGGCGGCGCCGCAAAGGTACTGACCATCACCATTCTTCCGGCTGGCCTCGCGTTCGGCGGATTCGTCGCCTTCGTTGAACACCGGAAAGGCGGCGGGAGTGGCGGCCTGGGGCAAGTTGCCTGGGTCATGGTCTCCGGCGTTGTCTCCGTCAGCCTTCTGACCAGCCCGGGGACATGGGTCAGCGGCGTGGACTCCGCCCGGCAGATCGGCGCGTCCGTCACCATGGAAGCCACTTCAGCCGGACTCGGCGACGGCAGCGGCAACTACCCGTTTGCCCTCGACCACGAGCCGAAATTCACGGGCACCGGCCGCGATGACATGCTCCGGAAAAGCTCAGATGCGGTATGGCGGGCCTATGTTGCCACCCCGTGGTGCGTGGCCAATTTTGGAAGTTTCGAGGTCTGCGAGAAGTACGGGAAAGACCTCCTCGACCAGGGGACTAGTGGCGAGAAGCGCAAGGAATGGCTTCAGGACAACGTCACCAAAGACGCGGTCGGCGGCGACTCCGTGGAATGGCGACAGGGGCATTCCCCGGTCGGCCGGATCATGGTCATGATCCCCGCGACAATCAGCGTCATCATCTTCGCGGCCCTCATCATCGTTCTCGCCTTCACCTCCTTGGCAAGCCTCCTCGGTGCCCTCATGCTCCTCTTGACCGGCGTCATCTTCGCGTGCCTCTGGGTCATTCCCGGCCGCCCTCGCCAGTGGGGGTTGGCGTGGTTCGACCAACTGCTCGCGCGCACCCTCGAATCACTGATCGCCACCATGACCCTCGGCGCCGTGCTCAGCCTGCAAACGGCCACGATGCAGATGTTCGGCCAGTACGGATGGCTCCCCACCACCGGACTCAGCATCGTGGCCGCCCTCGTCGGCCTCCAGTTCCGCAGCGTCCTCGCGCAGATCTTCGGCGTCCGCGGCACCACCAGCGGCGGCGCCCTCGCCGGGTTCCTCGCCTCCCGCGCCCTCAGCCGCAACAGCAACCGGCGCCGGAGCAGCGGACACAACTACATGCCGGTGCGCACCCTCCCGCGGCCGGGCTCCGGCCCCGGCAGCGGCGGGAACAACCCGCAGCTCCCGGGTGGACCCGGGACCGGCGGGCCCGGAACCGGCGCACCTGGGACCGGCGGACCCACCATCACCGTGAGCCGCGTCCCGCGCCCCCGGCCGCCCATGCCCGCACCACTCCCAACCGGCCCCGCCCCGGGGCTTCCACCCGGCCCCACCCCAGGACTCCCCCCAGGACCCGGGCCGATCTCCGGACCGCCGAGCGGACCCTCCGGACCGCCCCCGCTGAGCGGACCCGCGCCGGGCGTACCGGTACCGGCCGGGCCCGCGCCGAGCGGCCCGACGCGTCCCAAGGTCACCCTTGACCGCGAACCGCCCCCGGCCCCCACCCCACCCCCGGGCCTGCCCGGTCCGTCCAAGCCCCGCCCGGCACTCCCGCCCGGGAGCGGCAGCGACTCCACCGCGGGCCCCGGCACATCCGGACGGGCCCCGGCATCCCCGGTCATGCGCCCGGAAGTCGGAGCCACCCCGTCCTACGCGTTCCGGGAAGCGGCAGCGCCCCCCGCGCGGGGAACATCCGAGCCCAAGATCATTCAGGGCGTCGTCATCCGCAGCACACCCAATCCCCCACCGCGGCCGAGCACGCCGCCCCGGCCGCCGAAGACCACCGCGGCCCCTGCCCGCAGCATCGCACCGCCCAAGGGGTGAGCCATGACCAAGAACCAGGACGACCGGACGCCCGAAGAGTGGCGCGAGATTCTCGCCAACTACAGCTACCCGGAGGAGGTCAAGCAGCAAGACGGGCGCAGGGCCCGGCGGCGGGCCAAGAAGGCGCACCGCCAGGACGCGCGGCGGCAGACAACGGAGTGGGTGCGAGAGCAGCGCCGGCGCGATCCGCTCCGCCCCGCCGGGGCCCTGATCATCGTGGCCCTGATCCTCGGCCTTGGCCTCGGTGCTCGCTACCTGTGGCCCGGACTCCTCGGCCAGGACGACGACAGCAAGGGGAAGCCCACCGCCACCGCGAGCGCCTCCTCGGCGCCCGGCGCCCCGCCGGCGTCGAGCTCCTCCTCGTCGCCGAGTCCGTCCTCGTCGCCGAGTTCCTCCTCGGCCCCTGCCGTGGACCGCAGCGACCCGGACACCGTCGCCCGCGAAGCCATCCGCCTCTATCTGACCCGCAACCCGCCCGAGGACCAGCGGCACACCGCGGCCGTTCTCCGTGCCGCGCCCTACATGTCGGCGGCCCTGGTGGAGAACCTCACGGCCCACCAGGACCCGGCGTGGGAGAAGCTCGTCAGCCGGGGCGGGGTGTCCACCGTCAAGGAGGTCACGGTCAGCCCGGCCGGGAAGGATCTCCCGGCCGACACCCCTCTCCGGGTGTGGCGCAAGACCGTGGCGACGGTGAACGTCGAGGGATACCGCACGTACACGGAGAAGACGACCCTTCAGGCTGAGGTGACCCGCGCCGCCGACGGATGGCAGGTCTCCCGGCTCTTGGGGCTGTAGTGGACGCCCGGGATGCAGCCCGCATCGCGGGCCGGGTCGGCGGCATGGCCCTCAAGGCCAAAATCATCGGCGTCGCCTCGGTCGTCTTCGTCGCCTTCCTCCTGGTGGTCGGCATGTTCGGCGCCGGGATTGGGGGGAAGGCCATCGCGGACTCGTGCGGTGACCGCGGCCTCCCCGAAGTGGACACGGGCGCCCCCGGCCCCGGGGGAGCGGGCCCGCCGGCCAAGCTCCGCGAGGAGCAGATAGCCAACGCGCGGATCATTGACGGCGTCGCCGCCAAACGCGGACTCTCCGGCCGCGCAACGCTCGTTGCCCTGGTCACCGCGCTACAGGAGTCCACCCTCATCAACAGGCGCGACGGCCACCTCGACTCGGTCGGCCTATTCCAGCAACGGCCCTCCGCGGGGTGGGGCACCGTCGAACAGATCATGGACCCCGAATACAGCTCCGCCATGTTCTTCTTCGGCGACGACGACGGATCGCCCCGCGGCCTGACCGATGTCTCCGGATGGGCCGTGATGGACCTGGGGGCCGCCGCGCAGGCCGTACAGGTCAGTGCGCACCCGGAGCTGTACGCCGGCCACGAGTCGAGGGCGCGGCAGCTCGCCGACGAGGCGGGTATCGACCTCGGCCGCGCGGGTTCCGTCACCGGAGACGAGGGCACCGGCACCCCGGACGACGGCGCCAACGGGGACCAGGACGACGGGCCGTCGAACGCCGAAGAGTGCTACCCGGGCAGCACCGTGGGCACGCCCGGAAGCAAGCCGGGACAGCCGGGCGAGCCCTTCCACGACGGCGAAGCCGACTGGCCCGCCTCGGTGAAGAACCCCCGCAGCACCGCCGACGCCATCGCGTGGGCCCGGCAGGAAGCAGAGACAGGCGGCCGGGACTGGTGGCGCCTCTGCTTGGCGTTCGTCGCCCGAACCTACGGGTGGAGTTTCTCCGGAGTCCCGTACGCAATAGACCACTACCGCCAAATGCCCGCCAACATGAGAAACGACCGCGACAGGAATCCACCACCCGGCGCCCTAATGTATTGGGATACGGGACAACGGGCGGGCCACGTCTCCATCTATCTCGGTAACGGAGAAATTGCCAGTAATGATATTCGACGCCCGGGATATATTGACGTTGTCCCCGCAACTGACGTCGAATCAAAATGGGGTGCCACATACCTTGGATGGGCGCCCCCGTACTTTCCCAAGGGCGGATAGCGGCCATGACCATTGACCCTGACCAGATCCCCGCAACCCCCGTCTACACCGTCACCGTCACCGCCTCCGGCGAGGCCCTCCTCGACGGCGAGCAAGTCAGCCCGCCCACTGGTGATCCCGGCGCCGCCCGCCTCGCCGCCCTTGCCGAGGTCCGCATTAAAGCGGCTTACCACGGCCGTCCCGTCCGCGTGACCGCCAAGGAAGCAGACGGCTCGGCCTGGCCGCTCGTCGTCGCCCCGGACGGCACCGTGCAGACCCTCGACCACCCCCACCCGGCCCCGGCCCCCCGGCCCCCCGCAGCACCCGAGCCGGGGCCGAGGTTGGCGCCGGCCGATCCGCCCCCGGTACCGGCGCCTCGCGCCGCCACCGCGGCGCCGGACGCCTCGGCCTGGTCCGCCCCGCCGCCTCCGACCGTCGAGCCCCTGTTCCGGCACCTCGTCGCCCAGGAGCGCGCCGGCGACTTCGCTGCGGCCGTAGTCGCTGCGGACCAGCTTGAACGGACTCTCGCCGCGATGCACGGGCCCGAGCACCCGCTCACTGTCCAAGCGCTCACCGTCCGCGCGTGGCTCACGACTCGCGCCTCGGTCGCCGCGGTGGACCTCCCGGAGCTCATCGAGCTGTTGGTCGAGACGGCCCGCCGACGCCAGCAGACCGGCGCCCCTGCCGAGGACACCGAACGCCTCGTCAGGAACACGCACGCTGCGTGGCGCCGCCTCGCCGCCTCCGATCCCGCTTACGCCCGGGAGATCGCCGGACAGGTGATGGAGCTCCTCGGCCAGGACCAGGAGCGCGCCCGCGATGTCCTCCGCTGGATCGAGGGGGGCGCAGCAGCGTAGAGAAAGAATGGAGTGCCCCCTCGCCTGAATCGGCGAGGGGGCACTCCGCATTTCATGGGGCGCGGCGCAGCACTGGGAGCGGCAAGGCGCGGCGGGGCGCAGCAAGGCGCGGGAAAGGCCCTTACGGGCCATCAATTCCGGGGCGTGGCCCAGGATGCCACACGGCCCCCGCCCGCCGCCCTACGGGCCCTAGCGGGCCCTCCGGGCGAATCGCCGGGCGCCCTTCGGGCGCGTTCACCGGCGATTCGGTCGGCTTCGCCGACCGCTTTTCCCGGGCGCCTTCGGCGCGTTCACCGGGAAAAGTGTTTCGGCCCTGCGCCTTCGGCGCGCACCGGGCCGAAAGCAAGCGGGGTGCCGCGCGGCTTCCTGGGACACGCCCCGGAAGCAAAAGGCGGAAGGGGCGCACTCCCGTGCCCCAGCCGCTTCAACCGTTTGGGTCACGGGCCATCCACCGAGGAAGGCCCGAAATGAACAACATCTTCTGCCAGTGCGGGACGAACCCCTACCACGCCGAATCCGACGAGAAGTTCGTGTGCATCACGTGCGGGAATTCCATCACCGCGCGCGACATCGACCTCGACGGGGAAGAGGTATGGGTCGTGAATGCCGACCGCACTCTCGGATACGTCATCGACCCCACCGTCACCCTTCAGTGGATGGCGGAGACCGCCGGATACGTCGTGGATTCCCCCAATGGGTCGGCTGACGAGCGGTGGGCACTGCTCGGATTCTTCGACTCGGCTCTCGCTCTTTTCGGCGCGCTTGAAGCGGGGTTGCCTTACCCCAAGGCGCGCGCACTCCAGCCGGAGCCGAAGCGGGAATTCACCAAGGACCAGGAAACCGCAGCAAACCGACTGGCCGAAAGGCTCTCTGACGGTTACCTCCTCGCCGACGTGAACGACTCCTCGGCGGGTCTGACCTGTGAGGAAGCCGAAGCGTTTGCCGACTTCCTCAAGTACCTCGGCGAGCCGGACACCGCCGCTCAGGTCCTCAAGGATCACGCCCACAATGACGACGAGGGCGACACTCACGGAATCGACAGCGAGGGGGACCTCTTTTACCGAGACTAGTCTCTGACCATCTGAGACGAACGCGGGGCGCAGTCCAATACGGGCTGCGCCCCGCGCCGTTGGCCCCTCTCTCGATACTCCGGGAGAGGGGTTATCTATTTGTGATCTAGGACCAAATGCGGCGGCAATGGACAGCCCTTCGGGCTGGTCCGCCCCTAAGTGGCCTTCGGCCACGGGCGGACAGGACACGGCTTCGCCGCGTCAATAGGAATGACCGCCCCCCTAAGTGGCCTTCGGCCACGGGGCGGAAATACCCCCTCCCTTCGGGAGGGCCGCTATCGCGGCGGGCCCCCCAAAGGCGCTACGCGCCGGGGCCCACCCCCTTCGGGGGAATTGGAAACGGCCTTCAGTCGTTATTCATAAACCCCTTTCGGGGTTTATGAATAACCATCAAAAATGAGGCGACCACCGGCTCTTGCCAAGAAATTCCAATTCGTGTATGGTGGTGCACCATAAGGAAATGAGAGCGGGAAAGGGGGTAATGGGATGCCAGTTCGAACCGGAACGGAATCGACGGCAGCCGCCCCCACCCTCGTTGCCAGCCAAGCCGCGAAGCGGCTCGTTTGGCCGCGAAGCGGCAAAACCGCAGGTCAGAGGCGGCGAAGCCGCCGACCTGAGCCCCTCTCAGCCCCGGCGAAGCCGGGGCAGGCTCCGCGAAGCGGAGCCCCTGACGGGGTGAAACCCCGTCAGGTTGGCGGCGAAGCCGCCAACTGAGCATAGGCACACCCCCGGGCCCCAGGGGGCAAGCAACCCCAGCGGGAGGCACCCCGGCGGGAGGCGAACTAGTGGGTCTCCGTGACCTTGGC